>JBIJCR010000183.1:0-27019 GCA_044344595.1 Terrimicrobiaceae bacterium | reverse complement strand
CGGTCGTTCATGCGGGTGAAGAAGAATTGCTTTGCGTTACCGAAGACGATGGGACGGATGCCTGAGTTCTGAAACCGGCTATACTGCTGGACGATCGAGATGATCCAGGTCGAGAACTTCGAGAGCTGAGCATAGAACTCACTCACGAGTTGCTCCCCTCCCGGCACATCGAGCGTTCGGGCCACCTCTTCAAAGATCACCCGCTTTCTCGCCCCCCTGGGGAGGGTGATGATGTGCTGCCGTCCGTAGTTGGCGATCAGGAACCCAGCTAGTTCCTTGAGCTGCTTGTTCGACTCAGGGATGTAAGTCAGGTCGAAATGCGCCACCCGCCCCGTCATCGACAAGGTCGAGTGTCCACAGAGGAGCCTTTGCTCATTCCATGGGGCAAGAAGGGTTGCCAGATGGTTGATCTCATCCCGGTTGTGCTCCGCGAAGGGAGCCACCAGCATCATCTGCTGGAGCATGTCGTGGGTCGGATAGTCCGTTGGCTTAAAGAAAGCGAAGGCCGTATTGCGAACATGGCGCTCCATGTCGTGCGATTTGATGAATCGCGAGACCTCCTCAGGTTTGGGAGAGCTCAGGAGCTCCTCCCGCTCCGCTTCCCCCGCCGTGTGCTTCAGTTCGGTCCAGGCTTCCAGGAAGGTTGCCGAGAGCGGCATGTGGCGGGATTTGTATTCCAAGACTGCCATGGCGTGCCGCGCCACCATGTCGAGCCGGGTTCCATCCTCAGCAATCCATTCCTCGAAGCGATCGGTATACAGCTGCTCGAGGTATTGCGAAATCTGGGCCAGCCGGAGGTTCCTTCGATCCTCATCGGCAGGATTACCCGCCATCTTTGCCACGAGAGCTGCCGCCGTCGTGATCTGCAGATTAGTCAGCGGTGCCCCTTGAGTATCGAGGTAGTTTAGACAGAGATCTCCATCGGGCTGAATAACGATTGGGGTGCTCCCCAGAGCCTGCGTCCAAATTCCGTAGGAGAGTCCCTCTTCCACGATCAGCGTGAAATCGTAATAGGGATCGGTCTGGGACAGGAGATCGCACATGAAAGCCGACTTCCCAGCCCGCGTCATCCCGAGCAGGACTGCCAGCTGGGGAGTTTCCGAGAGGAAGTTTCGCACTCCGACAAGATTCCTATTCGACCCGTCGTAAAGAGCCTCTGCGCCCTCCAAATGCCCGGTGAAGGTCGAGGAAAAAGGCAGCATATCGGCCAGCCATTCATCCAGCCCGCTATCGGCATGGTGGGTGTAGTTGCCCCAGAGCCATCCCGGCCAGGTCTGATACCAAATGTTCTTGGTGGTGGCTGCCGAGGAGAGATTGCTCGTCCAGCACTGGGCATCCTCCATTTGACCGAAGGCCGTCTCGATCTGCCGAGTCTTGGAAACAAGCCCCTCCTCCCTCTCGTCCCAAACATGAACAACGTAGTCGTAGAGGAAGGGAACCGTATCCCCTTGGGCAAGATTGCGGATGCGCTCCTCCTTCACCTCCTTGGCTGTCAGGAGCGAATGCTTTCCTTCTGCCGCATAGTCGCCCCGCACCCGTTTGAGGGACTTTTCCGCCTTGTCGATTTCCCGCCGGATATTCTGGGGGTAGAGATTGACCGTGATCGCGTAGTCCAGAAAGGGAAGCGAAGTCAGCGCCCAGAAGATCCCACGCCTCGTCCTCTGAGGACGCCTCTTGAGGATCACGAGATTGTGGTAGAAGCCGTCCGAATAGAACCCAAAGTTTTTCCCTGCCTGCACCCCTTGGTGCCAGCAGTTCTGATGAATGGTTTCCTCCTCCCGGAACTGACCGATCGGGTCATAGCCATCCCGGCGCAAGTATGACGGATTGAAGAAGGTCGCGTAGTGCCTGTAGAGATCCTCCGTCCCCATGGCTGTGACTCCACATCCATGGCCCTCGAAGAGAGAAGCAAGCACTCGTCCATGTTGCGCGAAGGCCTCGTTGTATTGCGAAAGGAGCCTCTGGTAGTGCTCCTCCAGACCTTTCCTTGAAGTTGACACGGGCGGATCGGCGTCGATTTTTTTCGATAGGAAGAGCAAGAGCTTTTCCCGTCGAAGTCCGCCGGACTGCATCGCCTGCCAGTAGCGATTGAATCGTTCATTACGAGTGATCGCCGCCCATGAGGACGGATCACATCGCGTATCGGTCACCTCCTTGTAGGCGAGGAGTTCCTCCCGGTAATCAGAATCCACCGACCAGCGGATCTGACAGCGGGTCGATTCATCCAGGGAGTGGAGGAAATGACGGACCGACTCATAGAAGTCATCCAACGTGTGATCACTGGCCTGCCGCAGATCCGGAGCATCGATCACATACCCCTTTGAGACCGCCCCGCGCCGATCCAGCTCGTTCCAGATCAGAAGGTCTTTCGAGATCCAGCCGTTAGGAGCCTTCATGGAGGATCGGGTTACAGGGTTGTTTGATCGGAGCCATCCACCCGTTTCCAGATAGGAGGGTTTCGAGCAGATCGGTATCGAATGACTTCGGCTTTCCCTGACGCAGGCCGAAGATGTAGAGCGCCGTCACCACAAAAGGCAGGGCACCGATACCCACACAGACCGCCGGTGAATGCCGGTGTAAGAGCATGAGAGCCAGACCGAGGCCAATCATCCCGCTCGCGAGCAGAAAGAGGATATTCATTCCCTCGATCCCCCAGATCTTGCCGTCGCTGTCATCACCCGCATGGGTGGGAATCACGCTCCGGCTCATTGTCCCACGCTAATGGTTGGCATCCCCCCGGCGCTGAAGAGCGCTTGGGCGATCAGGACGGAGAGACCGAGGAGGAGTCCTCCGACGATGGACATCTTGCCCATGTCCGCATTACCGCTGCGGACCTGCCATCCGCCATGGGCGATGACGATGACCGCAATAATGTAGAGGAACTTCGCGATGATCCCGAGACCTTGGGACAACGCGCCGTCGAGTGAGCTTGCTTGAGCAATGATGAAGTGGTGCATAGGAGCCACAACATAGAATCCTGATCTCGTCCCCTTGCTCCCACTCAGGAGCAATCGTTCAAGCCATCCCATAGCGCGATGCTTTCGCGGATCCGATGGCCTCGTGCAGGCGACGTGACTTCCGAATCATTTCGGGATAGAGATCGCCCACCTCGACCTTGAATGCCCTGGCCAGATAGATCATGTCCTCGTCAGAAACCCAGACAAGACGGGCCTCAATCTTGGAAACGCGGCATCGGGTCCCGTCGTCCATTCCGAGGATTTGGAGGCGGATGGCTAGGTCATTTTGAGACCAACTGCGCTGATGACGGAGATGCCGAACTTTGGGGCCGATAAGATTCAGGTTTTTCACCCGGGGTGAAACAGCCTCCCCCGCCTTACCTGTCACCTCATCCGTGACAAAACCATCAGCACCCGCTGTCGGGATGCGGGAAGGATGACTGGCTCTTGGACGCACCCGGCCACTCTTGCCAAGACAACTCCAGCAAGTGCTCCCAACTTGGAGCAATATGTATGACTAACCCTAAATAGTCGGCCCTGAAACAATCCCTCCGGAAGTAAGATCTACATCAGGGCCCGCTACGCTAAAGGAGGGTGGAGGGAGGTAAAAAATAGAGCAGCTGATTTGGCATTTAATAAGTCGAAGCTTGAGCGAGCAATGCCGAATCGATCCCTCGAGATTTTGAGAATCCAAAAAGGGAAACAAAAAACATTGTGCCGTGGCAATACCCTCAGTGAAATGATGAAGCGTCTTTGATTTGTAGCTTGTAGGCATTCGCAGAGTCAGATGGATCTGAAAAACAAGCGCCCGATGCGAATATTCCTGATGCCTCTTGGTAACCCGCCATCGCACTCGCTACATCGTCATCTGTCAGGTCACCCCAGTATCCAATTGGTAAGGGGGCACCTTGAGGTTGCAGTGTGCCTAAAAGCGCATCAGCCTCGTCACGGGAGAATCGCCTGCGAGGGAGCGCACGACTATTCGAATAGTAATCTTCTAATTTTGATTTAATTGCATTATTGTTAGAGTGATCCAGAACAAGGTCATCAATCTCAATCCAAGCGTGCTTCACGCTCTGCCCTCCTGCGTCGAGAAGTCCATGGACCAGTCTTACTGTTGCCACATCAGGAATGCTTCCACAGGCACGCAATCTCTCTGAGTCCTTCATGAACTCCAAGCTGACATAGAAGCAGTTGCCTTTGCTCCAATCACGGTTGATCTGATCAAACGGTTTCATGAGGGAGGGCTGAGTTATGATTCTCGATCTAACGTCGAAGTCCTCCAACACCTGCCTGGGCGAGCCTTAGACTGTAGGTTGAGGTTTGAATGGTCATGTCAAATTTAACTCTTAGCGGGGCAGACTTTTAGATCGGCGCATTGTTACCTCATTTTAGTGTGTCGAGCTTGTCCATGTTCATGGCGTCCCAGAAGTTTCGATTGAAATGAAAATTATGCCATTTCCCGACATCAAGGCGCACCATTCCTGCTTTGCTCTGTTCCCGCAATAGGTCCGCGTCGTCAACACCTGTTACTGTCGCCAACTTCTTGAATCCCTTGTGCTGAGTAGCACGCAGGAAGAAAGGATAGTCTCTCACATGGCCTGCGTAGTAATGCGTTTGAGGATACCAGCGAGCACTAGGGGTGATGAATGCCATGAGGAGCACAAGCAGCTCAGCCTGAATCACATCATTGAAGGGGAGGTCATCGCGATCAGCTTGCCGCTTCAATAGTTCTGCCGCTGGACTGTATAGCCGCTTGCCCTCGGGTGCCAATACTGCATTCAGTGTCTCTGAATGCCCATAGAAGCAATCGAAGTTCTCGAAACGCTCTTCGCCGTAGCGTTCTGTTGCCGGCATCATGTAATGCGAAGTAAAGACCTCGTGGAGCGTGCCATGGGCTCCTGCCTTCAGTAGGGCGGCCACCATATAGAGGAAAGTTTCATAGACAAAGATCGAGTGTGCCTCGAACCAAGCATCGTTCCATGAGTTGACTTCAGGGGGGCGGGACTTTAATTCGCGAAGCCGTTCCAAGAATTCTATCAACACATCGCTAAACTCCTCCGAGCGAGCGGCTGACGCCTCGAGAAGAACCCAATCAATGATGTGGTTACGGACATGCTTCAACTGGGTGCAATCAGCCAAAATCCTCTCACCAAGAGCGGCTACCTCCGGCCTCTCGCGGACCCGCAATGAGTCTGCAAAATCGATGCAGGCATCGAGAAAATCACCACGATACAATGAGAGTCCGGGCTTACCCTGAAGAATCGCCTGCTTAAGGGCGTTAAATTTAGTGAACGCTGGACTGGCTGGTGCAGAGCTGTCTTCGCTTACATAGGCGGGAGGCTTGCCTAGCTTGGGCTTAATGTGGAACGGCTTGCCGTAAAGCAGCCTAATGAGTTTCTCCCAATTCTCGTTCGATGTTTTCGGAGTTGAAAAGTCGATCCACTTTCTGGACTTCAAAAAAGTGGGAAGAAAGGGCTCTCCATTGTCCTCAAATTCACAGACAATCGGAATAAACTTGGATTGATCCACCTTCTGATAGACTTCTTTAGAAATGATTTGGGATTCCGTTCCAACACCTGCCTCACGTGTGTCGGCTTTTTGCGAGTAAGCCCTGTCACAAACCACGAGCACGTGGGTTACGCTTTTGTCTGTAACCATCCGTTCCATAAAGGCGAACTTATCGTGTCCTTCCTTAAGGTCGTAAATGTCCAGAACCACATCAATCCCGTCTGAAACCAGTTGCTCTGCCCATTGTTCCACAAGTGCCTGATGCCAAGTGGAACTCCAGCTATAGGAAATGAAGGCTTTAGGTGACTCTTGGCTCATTTTTCCGAGATTAAATTTGATGTCACCGCTCCCCTGACAGGCGGGGCGACTTTGCGTGCTGCATGAGGTGGTTTATTTAGGTTAATTTTCATTATCCTATTGGAGGGTATGGGTCATTGCCATGCGAATTACGCTCTCGAATCTTTCCATCCCTACCGTGAATGAATACTTCCGTGCCTTCACATTTAGCGATTCGTGTCGCAGCTTGCTGCGCTTCGGCTTGTGTTTTTGTGACAGCAGACGCACGAGACGCGCCCTCCTTCTTTGCCTGCCAACCTGCAACGGTCTTGGTTACATGTATGTTTTTTTTCATATGTTTTGGGTGCTTAATGTCAAAGGTCAGGCGCGGCGCTTGCCGCCGTTGCCTGCACTACCGTGATAGGCTTATTTTTTTGTTTCGTATTGTTGGCTGATTACATCCCCTAGATTTGTGTGAACTGTCAGATAGGCAAGAACAAGCGGAGTCAATGCAGAACGAAGCTTCTCTGAATCGTCCTCTGAAGGTGCAACTATCTCCACCAGTAATTTCCTATCTCCCTGCTGGGATATCTTCAATGGTATCTGTGTGTTGGAATGCGAAAACTCTGTAAGGTAAAGTTATCCATAAGAGGTTGATACAGCGTGATATGGCAAATCAATATCTCGATATTTTTGGGCAAGGCTGTCCGCGATGTCTTTCAATCGATGAAGAACACTGTGGGCCTTGCAAGCGGTATGGAGAATACATGTGTTGTTTGACATATGGTTATAGTTGGGAAGATTTATTTTTGCCTAACATCCCGCGTCAGACATCCCCGGATCAGCGCACCTGAGAGTCCTCTGCACCCGAAGTGCGGGCAGAGCGGGGTTGGCTGGACGCGTTCGCATTTTTGTTTTCACCACAGTCCACGGCGCTTATCAGTCCTGTAAGTGTTGGTGTTACCTTCGAGAAGCTGAGGATATAAATGGAGATAATCCCAAGCAATATCACTAATATTGTGCGCAAACCCTTCGAGCATGTTCCCAACGGATGCGGATCGGTAGATGATTCGTTCGGCTACGAGTTCTTGGACGATGCCATCTTCAATGCTGAGTGTATTGGCTCTCGTATTCTCTGCGACGTAGAACCTCAAAATCTGTTTCTCGTCTTCGGTGAGTCGGTGCAGTCTCTTCGTGATGCGTTGAAACTCTTTCCGTCGCCACCACCATAGCTTTATCCAGTTAAGGATGTCGGCACATATACTGACTCCGAAAAGAGCCACGGAACCAATGAAGATGATTCCAAGCCAAGGGCGATTATTCTGTGTAAAGTCAAAGACGCCAAGATGCTTGAGAAGACTCTCGGGGCTGAAAAGAAGAAAGGCAGCGAAGATGCCCAACGCTATGAGATAGCGTGGCGCGAGCTTGAGAAACTCAAGAACAGACTTGGCTATCTCGGAGAACATATTTCTTTTGCGGATGTTGTTTGGTCACACAAATTTCATGTTTATTGGTCAAAGCAAGAAAAAAGCGGACAATTTGTGGAGGTTTTGCCGGAATGAGGTAGTCGGGATTCAAACAGGTTGGCGGGAGAGGTTCTTTGAAAAATCGCGGAAAGGTATGGCATCTGTGTGATTGAGTGGCGCGGATTGGGTAGAGGCGGGGTTTAACTGTGGTGGATAAGAATCTGTAAACGGAACCTTCGCTTCTCGATAAAACCAATGCATATCTTTGATAACGAATGTGATGATCTTCCAAATGGACTTCCCTAATCGGCAGAATCCGACGCCGATCTTCTGCGCTAAAACGACGCAAGCCAGGCCGACAAGAAACATTCCAACGCTCGCGATCACCGCAGCTGTGTTGGCGCTCATTTTTTTATCGAACGCTGGAGGTCACCGCACCCCTGACCAAGGACGCGGTTTCGATTGGTGCCTGAGATTAAAGCGTTCATGGAAGATTCAACTCAAAGCGGGTCAGGTGTTCTGCGGTCTGGTTTGTTCGGGGTTGTTAGGATTCTCCTTCAAGCAATGCAACGACATCCTGACGGTCCTTGGGTTCGAGAGAACGATCTACGATCAGAATGTCACCGCTGGAAATTCCCTCATCCTGCATGGATTCACCTTGGACGCGAACAAAGAATTTCGCAGCAGGATTGGCCACCAGATGCTCGTTCAGATCAACCAAGCGCTCCAAGTGGTCATCCGCCGGAGAGGGGATGCCTGCCAGCACATATGCTGAGACGAGACGAATCTTCAGCTTGGATCGGGCTTCAAAAGGGATGGCATTTCCGACGATCATGGCAGTGATTCAGGGAAAATATCGCGAGAACCTAGCGGTAAAAATGTCCTCGGAGGATTTTTTAAGAAAAGTTTTGGACCCCCAGCAGATGTCCGACCGGGGTTGTTAGCCTCTTGGTGAAATGATCACCAAAATCCTACTCATCATCGATGCAGTCATGAATCGTATTCACCCGCAGAACCGCTTCCATCCTTGCTTTGTAAGGCAGGAGGAGTTTGCCTTCGTTAAGAATCAAACACGATTTCTTCCATGAGGAGTCCCACCCCCAAAAGACCTCCCCTACAAGCCAAGCGACGGTATCCTTATCCCGACAGAAGCCGGCTTCATAAGATTGTAGGAGTGACGATCCTCACGCTCACAAGTCCGCTATGGGTTCCCATATGGATTCTCCATCTACCCTTCCATCTGTTTCGCGAGCGCAAAGAGAAGAAAGAAAGCCTCGCCCGTCAGGCCCTGCGCGAATCAACTCCTCCGCCACCTCCCGATCTCGAGCTTGAGCGTCGTCGCATTCAAGCCCGCGAGGAGCAGAATCGTTCAATCGGTCGAGGCAGAAGATATCACGACCCGATCGAAAAGGACCCAGAGATTGCCAAGCTCGTGAGAGCAGCTGGCGAGAGAGCCCACCAGGAAGTCTCGGGGGGACGCTATGAACATCTTGGGACCTGCCATCTCATCTGGCGGCGACAAAAAGAAATCCTCAAGGAAGAACACGGCATCGTTTGGTATCCGCCGAGTCGCATGAATCCGCACATTATTTATGATTGATGGGTGATAGTTTTGCGGAATCCACAAACGCAAACTCGACCTGCAGCCATTTCTTCCTCTATTGTCTGACTTCATAAACACCTCCCATGGGCTTCTACTACCGCAAATCTGTTAATCTTGGGCCGTTCCGAGTGAACATGAGCAAGTCTGGCTTGGGCTATTCGGTCGGTGGTCGCGGATTCCGCGTTGGCACATTGGCGCGTGGCAAAAAATACACGAGCTTCAGCATCCCTGGAACAGGCGTTGCCTATCGCAAATCCGGCGCTGGTTGCCTTGTCCTTATCGCTGCTGTTCCAGTTGGGATCGCCGCCACAAAACTTCTCTTCGCTTCATGAATCTCCTTTGGAAACGCACACTGCGCACGCCCTCATCCGAGCGCTTTCTCGCACAGCGCGAGGGCAAGGATGTTGCCGCTGTTGATCTCCACTACCTCGCCAGTGGGACCATTGCTGGAACCGTGATTCTGCTCAAGGACGCGGGATGGAAGGAGTCCGATGTGCCTGCGCTGTTGGGCCCGCTGGATGAGGATTTGCTGCCTGATGTGGACCTCTATCACGGAAACCTCAACTACACTGTGGTAACCGGCGAAGTGCTTGAGAAATACGGGGCGGAGCCCGATAATAAGCGCTTTGCTATTTTATGAAGATCCTGCAAAACACTGGCTCCGATAGGGTCATTGATGAGCTAAAGGCGTCTATCAAAGAAGAGGCTAAGCTGGATATCGCTTCACCTGAGCTGTCCGTTTTTGCATTTGGGGAAATGAAGTCGCTTTTGAATGAAATAGGGGCATGTAGAATGATCATTTCATCAAAAGAAATCAGTCCCCGATCTTTTTTAGGCACCGAAAAAGACCGAGCAGCACGAAACAACTTTGCGTCTGTTTCGTTGGCGCGCGATTTCGCTGATTGGATCAAAAAAACCGTTGAGGTTAAAGGTGCCCCTGAAGTTCTCCCCCAAGCGACTTGGGTGGTGCGTGATTCGGATGGTAATCCCGCTTGCGTGATCAGCGGCAACTGTCCCATGACTACATCTGGTCTAGGAATTGTTTCGGGCGAACAATTCAGCTTGGTTCAAGCAACAGACTCTCCCAATGAGTCCTCTTTGCTGGCCGGTTGGTTTGAACAGATGTGGGCCGCGATGCCGTTTTCAAACCATACAAAAGAGACACTTTTATCCCAACTTGGAGAGATAACTGCACAGCGGGAGCCCTCGCTCATTTACGCGCTCACTCTATTCCATCTTTTCAAGGACAGGGACGAGGCTCTAGACGAAGAGAAGATCATCAAAACCGCGACGGGCATCCGTAACACTGTGGTGTGGAAAAAGCTTTTCAAATTCCAGCGCGACGGCGTTCTTGGGGCCATCGACAAGCTGGAGCGTTTCGGTGGCTGTATTATTGCCGACAGCGTGGGCTTGGGAAAAACCTTCGAGGCTCTCGCTATCATCAAGTATTACGAACTCCGGAACGACCGCGTGCTTGTTCTCTCCCCGAAGCGCCTTCGCGACAACTGGAGCATCTACAAAGCCAACGACCGACGAAACATTCTCGCTAGCGACCGCTTCAACTACGATGTCCTGAATCACACCGACCTCTCGCGGGACTCCGGCAAATCCGGCGACATCGAGCTCTCCCACATCAATTGGGGCAACTACGATTTGGTTGTCATCGACGAGTCCCACAACTTCCGAAACAAGGCCACGCGGAAGGATCGCGAGACCCGCTACGACCGTCTCATGCGGCGAATCATAAAGGAGGGCGTCAAGACTCGCGTGCTCATGCTTTCCGCCACGCCGGTCAACAACCGACTGGCTGACCTCAAGAATCAGATCGCCTTCGTAACCGAAGGAAATGACACCGCCCTTGCCGACCACGGAATCGAAAGCATCGAAACCACGATTCGGAAAGCGCAGCTCCAATTCAACCGATGGCTGGGCGGGCCGGAGAAAGATCGGACCCCGCAGAATCTCGTGGAGATGCTGGGATTCGATTACTTCACCCTTCTCGACCTGCTCACCATTGCGCGATCCCGGAAGCATATTGAAAAATACTACGGCACCGCCGAGACGGGCAGATTCCCGGAGAGGCTAAAGCCCATCAACTACAAGCCGGATGTTGATTTGGCCGGGGAGTTCCGTTCGATCCGCGAGATCAACCAAGAGATTCGAAAGCTCACGCTCGCGGCCTACGCTCCTCTCCGGTATGTCCTGCCGCAAAAGCAAGACGCCTACGACGAAAAATACAGCACGCAGATTCGTGGGGGAGAGAGTTTTTTCCGGCAGGCGGACCGCGAGGAGAGCCTTGTTCAGCTGATCCGCGTGAATGTGCTCAAGCGCATGGAGAGCGCCGTGACCTCGTTTGCGCTGACGCTAAAACGCCAGTTGGCTGATGTCGAAGCCACTCTGGCCCGCATCGAGTCGCACAGCGAGATCATCGAGGAGATCGAGATCGAGGACATCGATGAAAACGATCCCGCCTTCGAATCCCTGTTGGTCGGAAGGAAGGTGAAGGTCTTACTCAAGGATGTGGACCTCATCCGGTGGAAGCAGGACCTCATCGAAGACCGCAATCGACTCTCCACGCTCTACTCTGCTGCCCACCAAATTGGAGCCTCCCGAGACGCTAAACTCAACAAACTGCGGGAGGTGATTTCCGGGAAAGTCCGCGTCCCCATCAACCACGGGAACCGAAAGGTGATCGTGTTCACAGCCTTCGCGGATACCGCCACTTATCTCTTCGAGCACCTTTCCGAATGGGCTTCGGACGAGCTTGGCCTGAACTCCGCACTCGTCACCGGGAGCGGCCAAAACCGCACCACGCTTCCTCACTTGCGGCGGGACCTCGCCAGCATCCTTACGGCCTTTTCCCCACTCTCGAAAGAGCGGCCCGAGGATTTGGATAACGAAGGCGACATCGACCTGCTGATCGCCACCGATTGCATCAGCGAAGGGCAGAACCTCCAGGACTGCGATTTTCTAATCAACTACGACATCCACTGGAACCCTGTGCGCATCATCCAACGCTTCGGCCGCGTCGATCGTATCGGGTCCAAGAACCAACGCATCCAGCTGGTCAATTTCTGGCCGAACATCCAACTCGAAGAATACATCAACCTCGAGCAGCGCGTGTCCGGCCGCATGGTGCTGCTCGATATTTCCGCCACAGGCGAGGAGAACATCATTGAGCAACAATCCGGCAACCAGATGAACGATCTGGAATATCGCCGACACCAACTCCTCAAGCTTCAAGACACCGTCATCGACCTGGAGGACCTCTCCAGCGGTGTTTCCATTGCAGACCTCACTCTCACAGACTTTCGCATCGACCTCGCCCAATACCTCAAGCGGCATCCCGGGCAGCTCGACTCGTTCCATCTCGGCGCGTTTGCCGTTACCACCTCGCCCGAGTCAGGCATTCCGCCCGGGATCGTTTTTTGCCTGCGAGCAGAGGGCAAGGCGGCTGAAAAAGCCTTCGAGCCCGGCTATCCACTCGCTCCGCATTATCTCATCCACGCCGGTGAGGATGGCGAAGCGCTCCTGCCATTCACGCAGGCGAAGACCGTTTTGGATCGTCTGAAACGGCTCTGCTCCGGACGCGACATTCCGGATTCCTTAGCCATTGCCCGCTTCAACAAAGCCACCAGCAATGGCCGGAATATGGCTCATGCCCGCAAGCTTCTCACGGAAGCCGTGGCCTCGATTACCGGAAAAAAAGAAGAGCGTGCCGTGGCCAGCCTATTCTCGCCAGGCGGCACTCACGCTTTGAAAGGCGAGTTTGCAGGCATCAACGATTTCGAGGTTGTCGCCTACCTCGTGATTCTTCCGGAGGAAGCGGCGTGACGCCGGAGCTGGTTGTCTCCGCGCTGGGCCTGCCTCCCGCAGCCAGAGTCGATCAACGCGTGCCGAAAAAATTGCTTCTGGAAAATGGTGCTCCTACCGCTGCCGACAAGCGCCAGATTCAGGATGGAATAGAAGAACTCTCGTGGATCGGCGCTCTCAAGCCCGAGACGATCGGCATCCCAGCTTATCAAGACGAGGAACGCGAGTATCTGGAGATCGCTATTCTTTCACTCCGACTTCGGGCTGAAGCGAAGCCTGCCCGTTTGGTGGAGCTTGTCCACCGCGCTATTCCCTATCCGGTTTTGCTAATTCGTGCGGAACCTCAAAATCTCGCCCTTTCTCTCGCCCGTCCTCGCTGGTCTCAGGGGGAGAAGGGCAAGACGGTTTTGGAGGGCATGCCGCTTTCCTCCTCTTTGGAGGGCGCAAGTCAGTTGGAGGAATCCTTTCTGGCATCCCTGCAAATCTCTTCCCACCGCCACCGGCATCTGCACTCGCTCTATGAGGGCTGGATCGAGTCTTTGGAGGCTTATGCAGCCTCGCGTCACACGGGGGTCTTCGCCCTCGCGCCTGACAAGGAAGCTGTCTCCCAACGCCGCAGTGCATTGGCAGAGCACGACCGCTTGAAGCTGGAAATTGCCAGCCTCCGATCCCGTGCCGCGAAGGAAAAGCAACTTAACCGGCGGGTTGAGATAAACCTCCAGATCAAACAACTGGAATCCCGTCTCGCCGAGACCGCTCGCCATTTCTAAAATCATCACCATGCCCATGCAGAAACTCACCGCCCACGATCCCGAAACCAAGACGCCCGACCTCGTGGCGGATAATGTGGCCAAGCTCCGAGCGCTCTTTCCTGAACTGCTCACCGAGGGGCAAGACGGCGTGGCTGTGAATCTCGATGTGCTCAAGCAACTCGTCGGGGACAAGACGGTCACCGATGCGGAGGAGAAATACGGCCTCAACTGGCATGGCAAACGCCGCGCCCGCCAGCTCGCTCTTACGCCCAGCACCGGCACCCTGCGGCCCTGCCCGGAGGATAGTGTGGACTGGGACACCACTCAGAATCTCATGATCGAGGGCGACAACCTCGAAGTCCTCAAGCTCCTCCAGAAATCCTACGCCGGGAAGGTGAAGCTCATCTACATCGACCCGCCCTACAACACCGGCAAGGACTTCGTCTATCCCGATAACTTCCAGGACAACATCAAAAACTACCTCGAACTCACCGGCCAGACAGGCGAGGGCGGCAAGAAGCTTTCCTCCAACACCGAAGCCTCGGGGCGGTTTCACACCGACTGGCTCAATATGATGTATCCGCGACTCAAGTTGGCGCGGAATTTACTGCGGGAGGATGGGGTGATTTTTGTCACTATCGATGACAGCGAGACGAGCAATTTGCGTCTCATTCTCGACGACGTTTTTGGTGCGGAAAACTTCGCAGCTTCCATTGCTTGGAAAAAACGCTCTTCGCCGGACGCTCGAGACACGATTGGTTCAGTTCATGACTGGATTCTGTGTTACGTAAAAAGTGCCGAACTGATTAAGGCTGCAATTGGCAAAATGCCACTAAGTGAATTACGGGTTGAGGCTTACTCAAATCCAGACAACGACTCGCGTGGAGATTGGGCATCAGTCGATATGACAGGGATGACGGGACGGGCGACAAAGGACCAGTATTTTGCTGTAACTCTTCCAAGCGGGCGGGTGATTAGCCCCCCGGAGGGCCGAAGCTGGGGCCTAGCGGAGAAGACATTCCATGAATTGCGTGCAGACAACCGCATTTGGTTTTGAAGAACTGGCGATAGCGTCCCTCGCATTAAGAAGTTCCTCAGCGAATCAGATGGGCAGGCTGTTCCTTCGATTTGGGATATGGCCGAAGTCGGGAGCAACGACGAGGCAAAGAAAGAAGCTAATAATCTGATGGGAGAACCCGATGTGTTTGATACGCCAAAGCCAGTGCGGTTACTCAGCAGAATGATTGAGATAGGAACCAAGAAGGAGACCGGCGCCATTACTATCGATTTTTTTGCCGGCTCCGGAACTACAGGGCACTCAATAATGGAGCGCAATGCGGCCGATGCCGACAACCAGCGCTATATTCTGGTTCAACTTCCAGAACCACTAAATCCAGAGGACAAGGCGCAGAAAGCTGCTGCTAATTTCTGCGACAAACTAAAGAAACCCCGCACCATCGCCGAACTGACCAAAGAGCGTCTGCGCCGGGCCGGGAAGAAGATTCGGCAGGAGAACCCGCTATTCGCGGGCGACCTCGGCTTCCGCGTCTTCAAGCTGGATTCCACGAATATCCGCGAGTGGGACCCGAACCGCGACAAGCTCGCCGAAACCCTCGAAGCCTCTGTGGAGCACCTCAAGACCGACCGGACCGAGCAGGACATCCTCTTCGAGCTGCTCCTCAAGCTCGGCCTCGACCTCTGCGTGCCCATCGAAACCCGGAAAATCGCAGGCCACGAAGTCCACAGCATCGGAGCGGGCACCTTGCTTGCCTGCCTCTCCAAATCCATCCCACAAGCAGATGTGGAGCCCTTGGCCGCAGGGCTCGTGGCGTGGCACAAGGAAGAGTCTCCCTCCGGAGAACCCACCGTCGTTTTTCGCGACAGCGCCTTCGCCGACGATGTGGCTAAAACTAACCTCGCCGCGATCCTCAAACAAAACGGCCTAGAAACCGTGCGGAGCCTCTAAAATAAGGCATGGAACATGAAAACCGGCTGTTCACATTTTGGAGAGTTGACAAAGAGGGGCGAGCACTGCTTGAGTTTAGACAGCAGACCCGCCGGGCCTCTCATTCTTGCTCGCAAGAATGAAGCACACTTCGGCGGGTATTTTCTTTTGGGGGCAAGTGCAAAGGTTATCCTTTTGAAGCTGAACCCATGATTTTTGACAAGTCTCCACTCACCTTTGAGAAGCAGGCAGAAAGATTGCTTGCTCGCGGGTTGATAGCGGACAAGGCAACCCTAGTTGAACGGCTTCAAGCCACCAATTACTATCGGCTGACATCTTACCTCTATACCTTCCGCGAGGATGGAGAGAGTTACCGTAAGGACACCACTCTCGAAAAGGTCTTGGAGCTTTATCGATTCGACCACGGGCTGCGCCTGCTACTTCTTGATGCGATCGAGACCATCGAAGTCCACGCACGCACGCAGCTGGCCTATCATTTCGCACACACGCATGGGGCCTTTGCTTATTTGGATCGTGGCAATTTCCCGAATTTCGAAAACGACCGGCAACAGTCTCGCGAAGATTTCATTGAGTGGGAGCTGAGGCTGCGCCAGCAGGTGCGCCGTTCCCAAAACAAAAAAGGGCGTGAGGACTTTATGGTTCACTTTTTTAACAAATACGGGGACCAGCACGACATGCCGCCTATTTGGATGATGGTTGAGCTGATGGATTTCGGGAGCGTGCTGTCATTTTATCGCGGCGTGGCAACAAATCTGCGCCGCCAATTGGCTGATAGTCTTGGCGTGCATCAAACTGTCGTATTGAACTGGCTATTGGTTCTCAACTCAGTGCGGAATCGCTGTGCCCACCATTCAAGACTCTGGAACTGGAACCTTGGATACCGGGCCACGATTCTCGAGCGAGACCCGCGTTGGGTAGTGCTGTTAAAAGCCGATCGCAAAATGGCGGTAATCCTACACATCTGCCGACACTGGCTTGAAAAGGCAAATGTAGGCCACCGCTGGCCGCAGAGAGTAGAAGAGCATTTTGCTAAGTTTGAGCATTTGGATCTTGCAGCCATGGGGCTAGTTCCTGGCTGGACGCAAAGAACTGTCTGGAAGTCGAACCCATGAAACTGCATTTCGAGCCCAATCTTGATTACCAACTCCAGGCGATAGAGTCCGTCTGCGACCTCTTTCGCGGGCAGGAAATTTGCCGCACGGAATTCACGGTCACGCATGATGCCGCCGATGCGCAGACCCGCTTGGCGTTTGCCGAAAATGATCTTGGAATCGGCAACCGGCTCACGCTGCTCGATGATCAATTGCTGGAAAATCTCCATGCCATCCAATTGGTCAACGGCTTGCCACCATCAACCAAGTTGGACTCCGGAGATTTCACCGTGGAGATGGAGACCGGCACGGGAAAAACCTATGTCTATCTGAGGACCGCCTTTGAATTGAATCGCCGCTTTGGCTTTACGAAATTCGTGATTGTGGTGCCTTCCGTGGCCATCAAGGAAGGCGTCTTCAAATCACTTCAGATCATGGAGGAGCATTTTCGAGCCCTCTATTCTGGAGTGCCCTTCGAGTATTTCCTCTACGAGTCTGCCAAGCTCGGGCAGGTGCGCAATTTCGCCACCAGCCCGAACATCCAAATCATGGTGATGACCGTCGGCGCGATCAACAAATTCGGCGACGAAACCGAGGCTAACGCGGAGGAGGCCAACGAAGCCTCCCGGCGGGAGAAATCCAAAAATGTCATGTATCGCCACAGCGAGAAGACAGGCGGCGAGAGGCCCATCGATCTCATTCGTGCCACGCGACCCATCCTGATCGTGGACGAACCCCAAAGCGTCGAAGGTGGGCTGGATGGCAAGGGCAAGAAAGCCATGGAGCGGATGAACCCGCTCTGCAGCCTGCGATACTCCGCCACGCCCAAGCACGCACACCACATGGTCTTCAAGCTCGATGCTGTGGATGCCTACGAACGAAAACTGGTGAAGCAAATCGAAGTCGCGGCAGCCACGGTGGATGGGGGGCAAAACAAAGCCTATGTGAAGCTGCTCGGAGCCTCCAACAAGCGGGGCGTCATTACTGCCAAAGTGGAGCTGGATGTCCAAGCCGCCCATGGCGTCACTCGGCGGGAAATCGCCGTGCAGTCAGGCGATGATCTGGAACTCGTGACTGGACGCGCGGTTTATAGGGACTGCCGGATCGGAGAAATCCGAGTCGCTTGCGGTGATGAATTCATGGAGCTTCGGCATCCCGGAGGAGAGCAGTTCTTGCGCCTCGCCCAAGCCCACGGTGATGTCGATGCCATGGCCGTGCAGCGCCAGATGGTCCAGCGCACGATCAAGGAGCATCTTGAAAAGGAGATGCGCCTCGCGCCTTTGGGGATCAAGGTTCTCAGCCTCTTCTTCATTGACTCGGTGGAAAAATACCGCAGCTACGATGAAGCTGGAAATCCCGTGAAAGGCGATTACGCCCTGATCTTCGAGGAGGAATATCGACGACTCGCCAGGCACCCGGATTATCAAAGCCTCTTCCCACAGGTGGACATGACCACGGACGCCGAACTCGTGCACAACGGCTATTTCTCGATCGATAAAAAGAAGGTGGCTGGAAAAACGGTGGAGGTTTTCAAGGACACCAAAGGCAACACCCAAGCCGACGAGGACACCTACAGCCTCATCATGCGCGACAAGGAAAAGTTGCTGAGTTTTTCGACCCCTTTGAAATTTATTTTCTCCCACTCCGCACTGCGCGAGGGCTGGGACAATCCGAATGTTTTCCAGATTTGTGCTCTGCGAGAAATGACAAGTGAACAACAGCGCCGCCAGACGATCGGGCGCGGCTTGCGGCTCTGTGTGAATCAAGAAGGGGAGCGCCTGCGGGGCTTCTCAATCAACACGCTCACGGTCATTGCCCCTGAGAGCTACGAACAGTTTGCCGAGAGGCTCCAGAAGGAGATTGAAGACGAATACGGAATCCGGTTCGGCGTGGTGGAGAAACATCAGTTCGCCGGTGTGCAAATGATCGATTCCAGCGGCACAGCACGGCCTCTCGGATTTGAGCAATCGGAAGCTCTCTGGGAGCACTTGAAGTCGTCCGGATTTTTGAACAGCCAAGGCAAAGTTCAAGACTCGCTGCGCAAGGCTCTCAAGGAGTCCACACTCACACTTCCCGAGCCTTTTGCGGCGCAACTTCCGCAAGTTCAGGAAATCCTCCGCAAGCTCGCGGGGCGCTTGGAAATCAAGAATGCCGACGAGCGCAAGACGGTGAAGACCCGCCAAGCGATGCTGGATGGGGCTGATTTCAAGGCTCTCTGGGAACGCATCAAACACAAGACCACCTACCGCGTGCAGTTTGATAACGAAGCTCTTTTGGACTCCTGCATCAAAGCCATGCGTGAAGCACCGCCGATCGCCAAAACCCGCCTCCAATGGCGCAAGGCCGACATCGCAATCGGCCGCTCCGGTGTCGATGCCACCGAGAAATCCGCGTCGGCTCCCATCACGCTGGACGAAGCTGATATCGAGTTGCCCGATATTCTAACCGAGCTTCAGGACAAAACCCAACTGACCCGCCGCAGCATTCAACGCATTCTCACCGGAAGTGCCCGGCTCGATGACTTCAGGCGCAACCCACAACAGTTCATCGAACTCGCCGCTGAAATCATCAACCGTGCGAAGCGTCTCGCTCTCGTTGATGGCATCAAGTATCAGCGAATCGGAGCGGACGAGTTTTACGCTCAAGAGCTTTTCCGGACGGAAGAACTCTCCGGATACCTCAAGAGCATGATCCCCGTGGAAAAATCCGTCCACGAGCAGGTGATTTATCAATCCGACACGGAGCGGCAATTTGCCGAACAGTTGGAGAAAAACACGGATATCAAAGTTTACGCCAAACTCCCCGGTTGGTTTCGCATCCCAACCCCTCTCGGAGACTACAATCCCGATTGGGCCGTCATGGCCGATATTGATGGCACGGAGCGTTTGTATTTCGTCGTTGAAACCAAAAGTTCGCTCTTGGCCGATGCCTTGAGAACCCAAGAAAGCGCGAAAATCAAATGCGCCGAAGCCCATTTTGCGGAGCTCGCTACGACCAACACCCCGCCCGCCGTTTTTATGAAAGCGACGAAGCTGGAGGATTTGTTCTGAAACCGCATGATTTTTAATAAATTACCGGGCGAAAATACCGGCCTCGATTTAATAGTTCCAAGGGTCTCAGAATTGACCTACACAGCGGGAGATCTTGGAGGCCTTCGCAGCGGCCTGCGGATGGAGTGGGGCGTCGTTCCGGTGGGTCCGAGGAGTGGCGCTTCCCTCTCCTGTGCAAGCTATCGACGCCTTGTTCCTCATCCACCTCAGGCCACAGAGCGAGTGGCAGCAGCCGTCCTATGCACACCAGCCATCGAACCACCTGCCGCCATCCAGCCATAGAAAAATCGGCATGAACCTTTTTATCGACACAAACATTTTCCTGTCGTTCTACCATTTGAGCAGTGACGACCTTGAAGAGCTACGAAAACTCGCCGTTCTTCTGGACAAAAAAAAGGTCACCCTGCTGCTGCCAAAACAGGTCATTGATGAGTATCGCCGCAATCGGGAAGTGAAGATTGCAGATGCACTTAAGCGATTCCAGGATAATAAACTCAACGACCAGTTCCCTCAAATCTGCAAGGAATATGAGGAATACGGGCGCATGCGCAATGCGATCACGACTTATAAGCAGGAGAAAGGCAAGTTGCTGGAGAAGCTGACTGGGGAGGTTGCCAGCGAGTCCTTAAAAGCTGACCGGACGATAGACGAGCTATTTGGGAAGGCAAAAGTGATCAAGGTAACCCCTGAACTCGTCGCTCAGGCGCGGCTGCGGATGGTGGTTGGTAATCCACCTGGAAAAAACGGCTCTACTGGAGACGCAATCAATTGGCAATGTCTGCTGGAAGCCACGCCAGATGGACAGGACCTGATGTTCATCAGCGATGACGGCGATTTTTGCTCACCGCTGGATGACTCTGATTTCCTTCCATTTCTACAAAAAGAGTGGAGTGAGAGAAAGAATAGCAAGGTTCTTTTTTTTCGCCGTTTATCTGCTTTCTTTCGGACCCAATTTCCAGACATCCATTTGGCCAGCGAGCTAGAAAAGGAGCTGTTAATTCAGCAATTCGCCGGAAGTCCAAATTTCGCAATGACGCGAAAGCTACTGAAAGAACTGATCACATATAGTGATTTTACGGTTACTCAGATTAACGATATCGTTCAAACTGTAATCACTAATAATCAAGTTTACTGGATTGCTGAAGACGAAGATATCAATGAATACTTGAAGAAGCTTATAGCGGGTCGCGAAGCTAAAATTGACCCAGAGGCTTTAGCAAAGTTCCGGGCGATCGTTGCAGGAAGGCAAAAATCTGAAGAGGAAAATATTGATGAAGAACCTTCATTCGAAGATGATTAAAATCGTTGAAGCACAATTCACGCGAAGGCGCCTCGTGGCGCAGCCACATTCCTTTATCTCAAAAAGGAACTCTCTCTGCACGACGAATACCGCACCCGCCGCCTCGTCCTCGAAGCATGGGATCGGATGGAGGCAGAAGGTGAATTTACATCTCTGGAAATGCCGATCCACTCATGCGCTTTGAATTTCTCTCCTCAATGAATAAATTGAAAGTTCAACTTGCAAACTGCTACGGAATCAAAAGTCTATCCTATGATTTTGAATTCCAGAATTATGGCAATCGCCTATCCTACGCGATCTACGCGCCCAACGGATTAATGAAATCTTCTTTCGCCAAGACATTTGATCGTTTGAGTAATGGGGAACAACCTGAGGAGCCACGATTCCAAAAAACTCCAAATTACTCGGTAACAATCGATGGTTACCCCATAGACAAAGAAACTATTTTCGTTCTCAAAGCGGAAATTGATGCCAAAGGTGAAATTCCCGCAGTCACCAATTTGTTGGTAAAGCCAACTGAAAAGGCGCACTACGATGCCTTGGTGGTTGACCTAGAAAAACATAAGCAAAAGGCCATCACCGCACTTCAAAGCTTTTCAAAAGTCAAAAAAACAGAAATCGAGTCTCAAGTTTCGAAAGATTTCGGCGCCTCAAACTTCATTGAAGCCATCAGAGTAGGATTGGATTCTGTGCCTCAGGAGGATTTGAGCGCATTCATCTACAATGTTTTATTTAACTCAAAGGCTCTGGAAGTGATTCAATCACCAGGTTTCCAAAGCAAAGCCAGCGAGTTCAATCAACGCTACGAAGAGCTGTTTCAGTTGGAAAATACCATTTATAAAAAAGGGGTGTTCAATCTGGTCCGTGCAGGAAATGCTTTCGGATCACTTCAAAAAGAGCGCTTTTTTGAGGCCGGACACCGAGTTTACTTGGCAGGTGATGAGCAACCTCTTGATCAGGTCGAATTGGATGCTAGATTGGAAGTGCTGCACGCTCGAATCGACGGAGATCAAGAGTTGAAAACGATCCGAACGGAATTGGAAAAAACCGCTGAGACGCGAGAATTGATTGAATTTTTGGAGTCGCTGAATCTGGAGCAGTTCGAATATCTGGCGAAGATGACGAAGCCGGATCAATTAGCTGAGCTCCGTCGCGAAATCTGGCGATTCTACTTTTCGAAAAAAACAGAGGCAAAGTCATATCTTGACGAATATGATCGCATCTCCTCAGACATTGCGGAAATTGAAAGCAGAGCCGCAAACCTTGTTCCCGAATGGCATCATGCGGTGAATCGTTTCAATCAGCGTTTCCTGAACATGCCATTCACGCTTCGCATAGCGAATGAAAAAGAGGTAGCCCTGGGCAAAGGAGCAGCCAAGTTGTTGTTTGTTTTTAGCAGCGAAGACGGAATAAATGTTGAAGGAGACAGGGAGGCAACAATTCGAACCCTGAGCCAAGGTGAACGCCGGGCCTTGCATTTGCTCAACTTCATCTTTGAGGTTGAATCCCGAAAGAAATCCAAGCAACCAACTTTATTTATAGCCGATGACCCCGCTGATTCCTTCGACTACAAGAACAAGCATGCCATCGTGCAATACTTGGAGGATCTAACAGGGATCGATCATTTTCGGCAGATTATTTTAACGCACAATTTTGACTTATTCCGGACTTTGACACGTTTTGTCAATCGTGAGCACTGTCTTGCAGCAGTTCGATGCGAGGGTGAGAGCATCACTCTAAAAAAGATGGAAGGAGTGAAGAATATTTTCATCTATGTCTGGAAAAAACAACTTCTGGATTCCGACGACATCCTAATCGCGACTATTCCATTCACTCGGAACATTATCGAATACACCAAAGGCGAGGGTGATGCCAGTTACTTGAAATTAACATCCCTACTTCATTGGAAAAAGGATAGCGAGACCATTAAAATTTCCCACTACTTGGACGTATACAATTCATTTTTTGGTTCAAAACATACTCATTCGCAGGGCAACAAAACAGTTATTGATCTCATTATGGAAAAAGCGGAATCGATCTGTGTCAACACAGGCCATAGCGAGTTGGAATTGGAAAAGAAAATCGTTTTATCAATCGCCACGCGCATTACAGCAGAGCGATGGATGACCCGTTTACTCCGTATTCTGAAGTCCGAACCAGAATATTGGTGCCCCAAGAATCCGCCGTTCGGAAAGCTTTTGAGCGAATTAAAATTATTGGATGCCACAAACGCAAACTTAGAACTATTAGAGCGCATCGGAGTCACAGTTAGTTCTAATATCCACCTCAATTCTTTTATGTATGAGCCTCTACTAGATTTATCATTGGAGCATTTGATCGATTTATTTATCAAAATTAAATATATTTGAGGTGGTTAGTGATGGCTATACCCATTCTTTAAAGGAACTAAAAAATGTCATCCACAGAAATCAAACCCGAAAAAAGTTATTTTATATCAAGAGCTTATAATCATGAACCTCGCACAAGCCAACTACGAACTCAGATTTGAGAACCTCTTCCTTCGTTCGAAAGGAAATGAATTCCAATCATTATTCGAGAGACTGATGAGCGTGGCCTACAAAGCGGATTTCATGGCCTGCCGCCCATGGGGAAATCAAGGCGACCGGAAAAACGACGGCTTCTTAACATCGGAGAGAAGACTATTCCAAGTCTATGCCCCGAACGAAATGGAGGCGACCAAGGCCATTGCCAAGATCACGGAGGATTTCGTCGGTGCGAAGGTTCATTGGGGCGAACATTTTGACAAATGGGTGTTCGCCCACAATGCCGTCGATGGACTCCCGCCTCATGTTCAGGAAGTGATTCTGAACTTCGGGAAGGAGAATCCCGACATCAAGATAGAGCCATGGGGACTTGAAGAGTTCCGCGTGATCTTCAGGCGTCTTTCTTCCGACGACCTCGCGTCATGGCTCGGCCCTGTGCCCGACGAGGAAACCAAGGCTAGGCTCGGGTTTGATGATCTGCGCCCGGTGCTTGAATCCATTTCTCGCCGGGCCGCTCCTGCAGATTCCGTCGTGAAAGAGGTGCCGATGGGCAAGATCGAGTCGAACGCGCTCTCCGAGAGCGTGGCGACGATTATCAAGAACGGCATGAGCAAAGCTCCACTGGTCGAACGCTTCTTCGCCCAATGGTACGACGAATCCCTGGGAGAGAATGTAGCAGAGGCATTTCGGGAGGAATATCAGAGACTGCGGGGCCTCCTTTTGACACCGAACGAGATATTAACCGAGCTTCAATCCTGGGCGGGCGGAAGCCGGCGAGGCTCCCCGGAGCACGAGATGGCGGTGTTCACGGTGCTTTCTTACTACTTCGAGCGTTGCGATATTTTTGAAGAACCACGCCCCTCCAAACCATGATCCTTCCGACCAAGCACCTTTCCCAAGACCGGGCCTTGCTCACGGTGGGCGCGAGGTTGCTCGCCTGTTTATCTTCTCCCATGACGGTATCTTCACTGTGGGAGACAATTTCGAGGCAAGGAAAGTCGGAAGATTCAGTAAAGCCCGCCTTGCGCTTTGATGCCTATATTCTCACACTCGACCTGCTCTTCCTGATCGGAGCGATCGATCTTCGTAACGGACTCCTGATCCGCAGCAACACATGATTAACCGTATTTTCAGCAGTCTTGCCGGATTCAAGAATCTGGAATTTCACTCCGGTTTGAATGTTCTGATTGCCCAAAAGGAAGCCGGAGCTACCGACAAGCAAACCCGCAACCGTGCCGGAAAGTCGAGCTTGGTCGAAACCATTCACTTCCTCACTGGTGCTGATGCCGGGAAAGAATCGCTATTTCGCTCTCCCGCCCTCGTCGATGAGTCTTTTGGTATCACTTTTGACCTTGGATGTGAAAAAATCACTACGGAGCGCTCTGGAAAGGAAAAATCCAGGCTACATGTGGAAGGTGCCACATTTCTCAATGGGAAAGACCGGATTTCAAACTCGGAGTGGATCGCCCTACTCGGCGACAAGATGTTTGGCTTGGACAAAGTCTCCGGCGAAGGCCGCACGCCAACTTTTCGGTCTCTGTTTTCCTACTTCGTGCGGCGTCAGGGCAGCGGGGCTTTCACCACACCCGAAAAGCAGGCAGAAATGCAGCAGACGGGAGATTTTCAGGTTGCACTACTCTATCTGCTAGGCCTTGACTGGAAAATCGCTGCCGATTGGCAAGCGGTTCGGGATCGGGAAAAAACACTCAAAGAACTGCGCAAGGCGGCGGGGCAAGGTGCTTTTGGTGGTCTGATCGGCAAGGTCGCGGATCTGCGAACACAAGTCACCGTCGCCGAGGCCAGACTGAAGGAAATGCAGGCCAGACTGGCTGATTTCCGCGTCCTCCCTGAATATGCATCATTGGAAAAAGAGGCCGATGACCTCACCCGAAGCATCAATGACATGGCCAACGCCAACATCGTCGATACCGGAGCCATCCGCGATCTTGAAGCTGCCGTCCATTCCGAAGCGCCGCCGCCGTTGAACGAACTGGAGGCAATCTATGCAGAGGTAGGAATCTCGCTTCCCGGGGTGGCGCTCAAACGCTACGACGATGTGCGGGTTTTTCACGAATCCGTCGTCCGCAATCGACGAGACTACCTCTACGGAGAGCTCGATGCGGCAAAGAACCGGATCCTTGCTAGAGATCAGGAAAAGCAGCGGCTCGACAATCGCCGCTCGGAAGTCATGAACCTTCTTCAGTCGCATGGGGCACTTGAGCAATATTCCAAGCTCCAGGCGGAGGGCGTCCGCAAGGAAGCCGAGGTCGAGGCCCTGCGCCAACGATTCATGACGGCCGAGCAGTTGGAAGGTACGAAAAACGAACTCGATATTGAACGCAACCGGCTAGCTCTGCGCCTTCGGAGGGATTTCGATGAAGAAAAGGAGAACCTCTCGGCAGCGATTCTTGCGTTTGAGGAAACCTCGAAACGCCTCTACGAATCTGCTGGAAGCATGACCGTCGAGGAGACGTCTAACGGACCCGTGTTTGGTTTTCCGATGCAAGGCTCCCGAAGCAAGGGGATCAAAAACATGCAGATTTTCTGTTTCGACATGATGCTCATGCGGCTGTGTGCCTCACGTGGAACAGGTCCCGGTTTTTTGGTTCATGATAGCCATCTTTTTGACGGCGTTGACGGCAGACAAGTAATCAGCGCTTTGAAGGTGGGCGCGGAAATGGCGGAAAATCTGGGCTTTCAATACATCGTCACCATGAACGAAGACGATGCCCTCAAGGAGAAAGCCGATGGATTCGAGATCCAAGACTATATCTTACCGGTAGTTTTGACCGACGCCAAGTATGACGGTGGATTGTTTGGATTTCGATTCTGATTCGATTAGCAGTGAGCATACGTCCATATGCACCTCGTCACTCCCCAGCCTTTTATCATCCGCGAGAAACGCCACAAGGAAGCATGGATTTCGCCTTGCGCCGGGGCAGCGGGATGGTTGGCAACCTTTGGCTCCACGATGGATCAAAGAACCATTTAGCTGGCGGCAGAATCCACTGGAAGTGATTTTTTTGCAGTATCCCCCTTTCAAGTAAAGCGACCGCACATGAAGTAATCCTATCCACCCCTCGCGATTTCAAAAAGGGGTTCAGCTCTTCTTTAACCTCTCCTTGACCACATCTCCCAGATACTTCTGAACCGTCCGCTTCATGGGACGTGCTCCGAGAGCCTTGTTGATTCCCTTACGGATGAGCATCTCAACGGTTTCCTCATCCACCGTCAGTTCGATTCCCATCTTCCGATAACGCTCGATCTCTTCTCCAATCACGATCAAGGCAATCTCCCTTTGGGTATCCGGGGTGAGAGGCCTGAAGACGATCTTCTCATCGAACCTCCCGATCAATTCAGGCCTGAAGTGTCGGTGCAGCTCCGCCAGAACGGCTCGCTCCAATGTCGCAAACGGCAACCGAGTGGGTCTCATCAGCTGATGGGACCCGATGTTGCTTGTGCAAACCACATAAAAACCGCTCAGGTCATAGACACGATGATCGGCCAAGGTGATCCGGGCGGCATCGAGCATCTGAAGGAATAAATCCCAGATCAGCCGATGGGCCTTCTCCACCTCGTCGAAGAGCAGGATACCCCGAGTATGGGACTCCAAAACTTTCCCAAGCCGTCCGCTCATCCCGGTTTCATCACCAAGGAAGAGCTTCACGCTGTCGAGGTGCTGGAACTCCGACATGTCGAAGCGATGGAGCGACCCGTCACCAAAAAGATA
>JBIJCR010000100.1:0-8545 GCA_044344595.1 Terrimicrobiaceae bacterium | reverse complement strand
GGCTTCCTCGATCCGCCCGGTTGGACGGTGTTTTTTTTCCTTCGCTCCAAGGGCTCCTCCGAGTTGAGCCACTAGATCAGGGTCTTTCGTTGTGATGGCATCTCTCATGGCATCGCGCAATTCCTTCGCCGCTTCCTTCGCCTTTTCACGTAGTACTTGGATTTTTGGATCTTTCATAGCCTCCTCCCTTGCTTCCTTGAACCTGTTGCGCACTTCTTCGGGAAGACTTTCGATAAATTCCCGTTGTTCCCCCCCCTCCTTTTTTTGAGCATCCGCTGTGTTGGGCGTGGCTGCGGGTTGTTGGGCAATGGCAACGAGTGATGAGCCGCCGAGGGCTGTTATGGCGATAAGAGAGTGGAGTTGTTTCATATTTTTAAGGACTCAAACACCAGCTACGTTGAATGGTTGCGGTTTTTTATTTGCTCAGCTAAGTCTCTCTTTGAGAGAGAGGCAGACGGATTATGAATGTTGCGCCGTCGCCCGGCGTGCTTCTGAGAGAAATTTGGCCGCCATGGGCGAGGATTATGTTTTTAACTATCGATAGGCCGAGTCCTGTGCCTCCTGCATCGCGACCCCGGTGTTTGTGGACCCGGTAGAATCGTTCAAAAATATGGGCCTGATCTTCGAATGGAATTCCAGTACCATTGTCGGCAATCGATATTTCGACCCATGCCCCCTCGAGGCGGGCATTGATTTGGATCAGCGGTGCAATGGATTCCCCGTGGCGGATGGCATTGGTCAGAAGATTCCAATAAACCTGCTCGATCCTATTTTCATCGACTTCCGCAAAGACAGCACTCTCCGACCAATTGATCTGAAAGTCCGCCGTCTTCGTGGCGCCGCCGCTCTCAAGGTTTTCAATGACACGCTCAGCGACTTTGCGGAGATTGACGCGCGAAAAATGCAGTCTCCGTCCCTTGCCTTCCATGCTGGAGATGGTGAGCAAGTCCTCTAGCAGCAGTGAAAGTCTTTGCACGTTGCGATGGATTGCCCGGAGCGACACAGTGGTCATTTCGGGATCCTCCGTGGCACCATCTAAAAGCGTTTCCACGTAACCATTGATCACAGACACGGGGGTGCGGAATTCATGTGAAACATTCGCCACAAATTCCCGGCGGGCTGCTTCCAGCATGCGGATGGCCGTGACCTCCTGAAAAACCACAAGCGCAGCCTGGGGTAGCTCCCCAGAATCCCTCGACATCGGCGAGATGTAAATGTCGAAGTGCCTCTGAATAACCGGACCCGACTGTTGGGGGAATTCAAAAACCAGAGAGAGGTCCCGCTTGCTTCCATCTGTGAGCGTTGCCGAGACAGCTTGCTCGATTTCATGGCGTCGGAAGACCTCAAGCATCGAGCGTCCCACATGCGACTTGGCTGCAGGGAAGAAGGCTTGAATGGATTCGTTGACGAGGGTTATTCGTTTTTCCCTGTTCGCAACCACGATCCCTTCCTTCATGCCGGAGAGAATGCCTCGCAAACTCAGGCCACCTTCTACCGTTTGCTCATCAAGTGTACGGAGTCTTTCAGCGATTTTCCTAATGTGTTGTGCAGTCGCTTGGTAGGTCAAAGCCTCTGTGTCAATCGCAGGAAGTTGGAAGTTTCCGCTGGATAGGCGTTGGATATCTTCCCGGATGCGTTTGAGGGGCCGGATGAATCGATAAAAGATCAGCCATGCCGTTAAAACCAATGCTACTAAAATAGGCAAGATCCACATCAAGAGGAAGATGTGTTTGGCGCGCTAAAGCGGTAGCCTTGGCCTCGGATGGTTTCGACCTTTGCCGCGTGCTCTCTGAGTTTTTCACGAAGTCGACGCATGTGTGTATCCACGGTGCGGGTGTCGGCACCGCTGGAATATCCCCAGACATCGCTTAGAAGCGTTTCGCGGGAAAGAATCTTGCCGCGATTGGTGACCAGGGTCAGCAGGAGCTTGAACTCAATCGTAGTGAGGTCTAGGCGCTGTTTATTAACTGAGGCTTTGAGTGCTGTTTTGTCGATGGAGATGCCATCCACCTCAAGCAAATTCACTTCTTCGGCAGCGCTGCGTATGCGACGCAAGAGGCCCTGAACGCGAAGGACGACTTCCTTCGGACTGAATGGCTTGGTGACATAGTCATCCGCGCCGATTTCGAGTCCTTTTACGCGATCCTTCACCTCGCTGCGGGCCGTGAGCATTAGCACGGGAATGGCGGAAGTCTCGTTGTCGGCTTTCAGTGCGCGACACACTTCAAGTCCTGTCATTCCTGGAAGCATAAGATCAAGAACCACAGCATCGGGCCTTTGGGAGCGCACGGCGGCAAGTCCCGCATCGCCGGATTTTGTTATTTCAACTTTGAATCCAGATTTTTTGAAATGGTATCGCAGCAAATCCAGCACGTCGCTTTCATCTTCTACCAATAGCACGGTGTCATCCATGGCGCCTCCTTAGCCAAGGGATGTGAGCCCTGCAAGGGGACAAATGCAACAAATAGATCAGGCCACCGCCTAGTTGTTCAGAAAAAACAATAAAAAACTGAACTGCGGTGACCTGAGTTGTTATATCAACTTTCAAGTTAGACATGTGCTTAGGTGAAGTGTTCAAAGTTTTTCTCCAAAAAAATTAGACATCCAAAACAAGTCCCACTGGGCAGTGGTCACTGCCTGGAATGTGGTCGTGAATGAATGCGGACTTGAGATTCGCCGTGAGCTTGGCCGAAGCGCAGAAGTAATCGATGCGCCAACCTATATTTCTCTCGCGGGCGCCGTTCTGGTAGCTCCACCAGGTGTAGCGTCCCCCGCCTGGTTCGAAATGGCGGAAGGTGTCCACGAAACCCGCGGCCAGTGTGCGGTCGAAGGCCTCACGCTCCTCGAGCGTGAATCCAGCATTTTGCGTGTTGTCTTTTGGTCTCGCTAGATCGATCTCACGGTGTGCCACATTCATGTCGCCACAGAAGATGACGGGCTTGATTTTTTCGAGTGCTCCAAGGTGGTCGATGAATGCGGGAGTCCATTCCCTGGTGCGGTAGTCGAGTCGAGTCAGTTCACGCTTTGAGTTAGGCGTGTAAACATTCACCAAGAAAAAGTCACCCATGTCGGCGCTGATCACTCGCCCTTCCTTGTCGTGTTCTTCGCGGCCTAAGCCATTCATAATGGCCCTAGGCTTCTTGACCGTGAGAATGGCAGTGCCGGAGTAGCCAGGCTTGATGGCCGCATTCCAGTAAACATTGTATCCGTCGAATTTTCGGGGCACCTGCTCCTCTCGGGCTTTGACCTCCTGGAGGCAGATCACATCAGGTTTTTCGGCATCGAGATAATCCATGAACCCTTTGCCTAGTATCGAGCGAATGCCGTTGACGTTCCACGAGATCAATTTCATCGCACCAGAGAAACATCCCATAGGACAAAATCGCCAGAGCGAAATGACGCTCAGATTCAGTTTATCCCCGAGGTTGGTGATTTGGCCCGCTTCAGGGAACGGGCGTGGTGAAAGAGGTATTGTTGGACATAGCCCGCATACGGGCCAAGCCGCCTCCGGGCGTAGCGGGCGAGTTCCGCAGCAGTGCCATCTCGTCCATCGCGCATGGCCAGCAGGATGCGGTGAATCCATGTATCGATCGGAACGGAATCGAGACGTTCGTAGGCAAAGAGCAGAATGCAATTCGCTACTTTCACGCCCACTCCTGGAAGTGTGGTGAGAGATTTGCGCAGTGCCGGTGTTTTTTGCTTGGCGATCGTATCGAGATCCAGCTTGCCATCGGCGAGAATGCGAGCTGTTTTCAGCAAGTTCGCAGCACGGTAGCCCAGCCCGCAATCGCGGAGGATCGACTCCGTGGATCCAGCCAATTTCTCGAACGAGGGATAGGCCTGTATTTTCGAACCTTCTAGGCGTATGCCCATTTTTTCCCGGATGGCTAACGACATGGAGCGGATGTGGGCGACTTGCTTCATTGAACTTGTAATGAATGTCGCGGTGCACTCCCAGCGAGGCTGGCGGAGTATGCGCATTCCTTCACAAGCGGAGAGTGCCGCTTGGCTCATCGGATCGCTTGGAAATGCGGCGGCAATTTTCTCCAACGGATGATCCAATGCGAAGTGTCTCGCAATTGTTCCGGGGTCGCCCTCATGCACCACAAGATACCGGTCTTTTTCTGAAACCCGCACTGGCATCGCTCCGATGAGACCACTCCACGAACCGTCCACGTTCTCATGCCAGTGAAAAACCTGCCCGCTCTGCAGAGTTGCGGCAAGGTCGATCCGGGCCGAGAAGGGGGAGGTCACGCCTCCTCCAGCCAAGCCAGAGCCTTCGTGTAGCTCTGGCGCTCCAGGTAGTGGCGGAGTGTGGGGTCGGTATCTGGTGGAAGGCTCCTAACAAGTCCGTCGAGTTGTAACGCCGCTGATTTCAGTGCCTCCAGATGTGCTGCTGCATCACGGTCACGGAAGGCGTGGTCAGCCACAATATCCAGACGGGCTTTGACGGCGGCATGAAGGCTCTTGTGCAAGGAGGCGAGTTCGCTCATGGCAGGTTTTCATATGGATTTTATAGCCATGCCACAAGCTGCAGATTTTTCGAAAAAACCAACCCCTCGGCGGATCTCCCCGCTCGACTTCCTTCTTCCTTTGATTGGATCTGCTACCATAATGACACAAATTTCTCATGATCGCAAACTTCCTCAGCGCCCTCGGAGGCTCAACTGACAGCATCCTCATTTCATTTATCAAACCCGAATTGGAAAAACACCTCGCCGGCATTGGCTCCGTGCAAAATATCGAGCTCGACACTCCGAACAAACGCGCCTCGGTAACCCTTGCCATGCAAGGCGACCCCAACCCGGTCAAAATCCAGATCGAACGTTACTCCCTCACTCCATCCCCCGCCGGTTGCCTCCTCACCATACACGATTACTCCTGCCCGACTCACGAATGGCTCGCCAAGTTGGCAAAAAAATTCAGACCAACCTTTGTAATCCTTCTTCCCGTCCCCTACGCCATGGCCAGCGCGCTAGTGTGAGGAATCTAAAACATTCAACCGCGCACATCTCGATCCCTCTCGCAAGTAGCTTGGTTCTTAGAGAGGTGATAGTGGGTTAGTTTATCTTCCTCTGCGCGAAGTCTATTGTTCCGGCATAAGGCGCAGCATCACCTCATTGCGCCGCAGAAAAGATGGAGTCCATGGTGGGTCGAAATACCCGAAGACTGGAGATTCAACTGCTACAAGCCCCTTCTCGGAGATCCAGGTCTTGAGGAGAGCGAGGGCTTGCGATTCCTTTGCCGAAGATCGAGCGCCGCTGAATCTAAGAACAGCGAAGCGTCCTGCAGGGATTTTTTTAAGGCTCAGTGAGGAGTCCAGTGGAGCCGGGGCTTGTTCGGCAGACGACTTCGCTGGCAGGACAAATGCGATCGTTTGTGGAACTTGAGAAATGAAAACGGGTGTTGTCATGGCGATCGATTCCTGGTTTTTGTTGCTTCCCGAGATATAGCGAAAAAGTTTTCCAAATCCGGCATTGCTACCATCGCGACTCGAATCCGGCATTGCTGTTTGGACAATCGCCAACTCCGGGTAATCCCGCAGTTCGTAATCGCCGCTTGAGAGCACCACGGAATAGGGCGCCGACTCATATCCCGAGCTGGATGTCTTGCAGCTCCAAAAGGCAAGCAAGACTCCCGCGCAGAGAAGTGCCGAGACAATTATCGAATAATTCATCTATAAAACCTACCCTCGGACTCAGAAATCGCGAATTTCATCGCACGCCTGTTTGTAGTAAGAAAGAATGCTGAGAGATGCCTTGGATTTACTCAATGATGCGCGAAGCCAACAAAAGTGGGGACCTCGCGATGGTCCATCACAAGATTGATATAGATGAATTCCTCGCGCTTTTCAAAAAAGTTTCCTGCCCTTCCCAATCGACTCCGTTGCCACAGGGGGCGCGCATGGCCACCCCGTGTCGCGTACCGGTTATCTTGTCGTGAGTCGGAATATCCCGCTCTTCATTGCATTTCGTGTCTTCTTTAATGCGCGCTTCTATTACCCCGTTCTTGGGGTTCTATTTTTAGATCTGGGTTTGAGTTTGGAGCAATATGCGACACTGAATGTTATATGGGCGGTGACGATTCTTCTGCTGGAAATCCCATCAGGTGCCTTGGCAGATGTCATCGGCAGGCGATGGATGTTAAGACTCGCTGGAGCCCTTATGGTTGGAGAAATGACCGTTTTTTCTTTTGCTCCCACGGGTGCGTGGCTTTTCCCGCTACTGGTTCTCAATCGGATCCTGAGCGGCGCGGCTGAGGCCTGTGCGAGCGGTGCGGATGAGGCTCTAGCCTACGACTCGCTGCCTGCCGAGCGTCGGGATGAATGGTGGCGAAGCGTCTTGGCAAAACTCATGAGGTGGTCATCCGGCGGTTTTTTTATCGCCATGATTCTCGGTGCCTTGGCCTTCGACCGCCATTTTGTGGAAGCGGCTGCAAATCTCTTTGGCTGGAGCGGTGGCATTGCTAATACCACGCGATGGCCAGTTTATCTGACACTGGCCACCTCTGTTCCGGCATTGATCTGCGCTTGTGCCATGCGAGAACCTCCCGCCGCAAGCGAGTCCGAGTCTGCGCCGCATCCCCTGCGTGAGGCAGTCGGCAATATCTTGATCGCTGCGCGTTTTGTTTTCTTCGACACACGGGTCCGACTCCTTTTGCTTTGCGCCATTTTGTTTGACTCACTCGTGCGCTTATTCCTCACTTTTGCCAGCAATTACTACCGCCTCATTGAGATCCCGGAATTTGTAAACGGTTTTCTGGGTTCATTCTATGCTTTGTTGGGATTCTTGGCCGCAGCCATCGCTAGGCGCATGGCATCCAAGCTCACTCCAGTGAAGGTATTCTGCCTGCTTGCAGCCCTGATTTTTTTCGGCCTTTTCGGTCTGTGCCTCGCCACGCCAGTCTGGGGAGTGTGGGTTGTGATCCCCTTGGGGCTTTCCATGCCGATGATGTCCTATTTCGTCTCAAGCTACCTGAACCAATGGACTGATTCCGCCCTGCGCGCAACGGTCCTGAGTTTTCGCGGAATGGCTCTGAACATCGGCTACGCCCTTTTAGGCATCTGCTTTGCAAGCCTTGTCTCGAGCATTCGGTCTTCCGGCTCTGTCACCTCGGAAGACGCCATTTTTGGAAAAGCCCTGCTCAGCTTGCCAATCGCCTTCGCTCTCGGATGGATTGCACTCACCTTCATCGCATGGCGCAGCAGAGGTAAGATTTCAGGCGCTTCCGATCGTTCCTGCGCCTAGGCCGCTGAAATAGTTTTTCTTTTCATAGGTGGTTGAATCTCTGCTGGAGGAGTGAGGAGGGACTTTAGCTTGATCTTGATTCCATCGGCCTTGATTCGAGCAACTACATCTTTCCGCCTCACCTAATAGGGAAGTGGCTGGAACCTGAGTTGTATTTTGGAATCAATCCTACTCCTATCCGAACTCGATTCCCAAGGTGCTGGGCTGACGCGCCTCCTCCGTTCGACTTCCGTGGTTGGGGCCAAAAGCAATGAAGCCGCGCGACTGAATCTTGGAGTCCTCACGACGCTGGCAAGCGCAATATGTCCCAGTGAGGAATCTCGCCCACCGAAAGCAGCGGATGGGCGATATGAGGGTTCGAACTAAAGACGGCCTTTGATAGTTCGGGCATGAGTGCTGCAAGGCTTACCGCCAAGGTTGTGATTTCTTCACCAATCCTGCACTATTTTTTGGATGAGCTTTACTTTGAGCGGCTTCTGCCTACTCGATATTCGCTCCGATACTTGTGACATCCAGTGCGGAACTGTAGGTCATGTCTAAATCAGGAGTTCCATCTTACATTTAAAACTCAGTATTTAGAATTCCAAATTGGCCGGAGGATTCATTGTGGCTGCAAATTCCCGGCTTTTTTCCGTGAGGCGGTATTTTTGCAGGCGGCTGTTGGGTTTGTCGGGAACGGTGTATTGAATCAAGCCTGCCGAGAGTGCTGGGCCAATGTAGGTTTCCCGCAGCCGTCGTCGGCTCTTAAGTTCAAACGCTGAGCGGATGTCTTCATTCCCAAGCGGCTCCCGTTGGCCGAGAAGGTAAAGTAGTCTCCCCACATAATCGCTGACTGGTGCGGTGACTGGCCCTTTGGCATCGAACCGTGGTTGGGATTTTGTAACCGAATTCCTAGCGGCCTGTGGGCGAGGAAACTCGGTGATGAAGACGCCTGCGATTTCAGAGAAACGGGCATGGGGGGCTTTTTCAAGAATCAGTGGGATGCCACGGCCCCAGGCTTCGATGAGGTGGATTCGGCGGAGTAGGTCGGCGATAAGCGGATTGCGGCGGCGGGAGACTTTGGCGGTTTTGAGTGTGCGCAGCGTGACTCCTTCCATGAGCCTGCCGGGATTCCGCACCTCAATACGGTCTGGGAAAATGGCGATGCGGACTTCGTCGGGATCCCGGTAGTTGCGGTGGCAAAAAGCGTTGATGATGGCTTCACGGAAGGCTTCGCGGTCGATCTCGGGGACATCGACTCGGGCCAGGCCATCGAGTCTCATACCGATCCGGATGTTCTTGAGAATGTATTTTTCGGC
>JBIJCR010000099.1:0-8669 GCA_044344595.1 Terrimicrobiaceae bacterium | reverse complement strand
GCAAATCTATGAAAAAGAAAATAAAATATACTAATGAACCCAAGGATGGATTGGAATTGCCGGAGTCTGGATATGAAGTCTTGAGTGGTTCGAGTGTTTCCACAAAATGGAATGAACTATCCGTTTCAGGAGAAGGTTATGAAAAATTGCAGAAGGGGGAAAAACTCCAGTTAACTCCCAAGCGGGGAGGAGTGCGTGACGGAGCTGGTCGGAAGCGCTCTGGCCATGTGCGCTTGCAACTTTCCATATCATCAGCCACACGACAGAAGATCGAAGCTATCGCCAAACTAAAAAGAATCAGCCTATCACAAGCCGTTGAGCAGCTTGCAGCCGCCGTTTGATCAAGTCAGCAAAAGGGGTAGGAAAGGAGTATTGAAGATGGAGCACTCGGAGTTGGTGGCGGCTTTAAAATGAGGCCCGCCAGCCCTACTCGCCGATAATTTTTACCAGCACACGCTTGCGGCGCAGCCCGTCGAACTCGCCATAGAAAATCTGCTCCCACGGGCCGAAATCCAGCGCGCCGTTGGTGACGGCTACCACGACTTCTCGCCCCATGATGGTGCGTTTGAGGTGGGCGTCGGCATTGTCTTCGGCTCCGTTGTGTGCGTATTGGGCGTGAGGATGCTCGGGGGCGAGCTTTTCCAGCCATTTTTCAAAGTCGCGGTGCAGGCCGGATTCGTCGTCATTGATGAATACGCTGGCCGAGATGTGCATGGCATTGACCAGACACAGCCCTTCGCGGATTCCGCTTTCCGAGAGGCACTGCTCGACTTGCGGGGTGATGTTCAGAAACGCGCGGCGTTTGGGGATTTCGAACCAGAGTTCCTTGCGGTGGGATTTCATCACTGAGAAAAACCACATTTCCGTTGTGAAATGCAATCGCCGGACTTGCTGCCGCGCTTAAAAGGTGATCATTTGATCACCATGAGCGAAGCTCTCACATCAAAACAACAGGCCGTCAGGGATTTCATCGAGGCTTACCGTCAACGCGAGGGCGTCTCGCCTTCGTTGAGGGAAATCCAGAGCCAATTTGGCTTTGCGAGCCCGAATGCCGCCGCCAAGCACCTCGCTGCGCTCCAGCGCAAGGGCGTGCTCCAACGGTCTGCCGGCCGCGCTCGGGGGCTGGTTTTATTGGAATCCGCCGAGCGCCTGATGAGCGAAATTCCTATTCTGGGAGCCATCCCCGCAGGGCGTCCGTTTGGGGAGAGCGAGCAGCGTGAGGGTTGCGTGCGTGTGGACCTCGACACACTGGGAATCCCAAAAAATGCCCGCACCTTTGCTCTTAAAGTGCGGGGTGACTCCATGACCGGGGCGCATATTCTGGATGGCGATATCGTGATTTTGGAGCTCAAGCCTCCTTCCCATGGGCGTGTGGTGGCGGCGCTGATCGATGGCGAGAGCACGCTCAAAACTTTTCTCGTTCGCTCCGGCAAGCCGTATCTGCGGGCCGAAAATCCCGATTATCCCGATCTCATCCCTGCCCAGGAACTCGTTATTCAGGGCGTGATGGTGGCTCTCCTGCGTCACGCCCGGTCGTAGGAACGCAGGAAGCTTGCGGTTTTGCGCAGGCTGGAGAGTTTCTTGGGATGATTTCTTCAAAAACGACACCGTTCATTCTGCTTCTCTGCCTGATGCTTGGTGGCTGTGCCTCGGTGAGTGTTTCCCGTCAGGAGTGGAGCAACAAAGTTTGCGTGCCCGACGAGATTTTGGTCCGTCCCTTCACGGTGAATCGCACAAAATTCCGCGTCGATCGCGACGGAGCCGAATTGGATGCGTTTGAGAAAAAATTCTCGGCGGAGTTCGCGGATCGGCTTGCCGAGCGCCTGAGCAAGCATGTCCGGCCCGCGAAGGTGGTTGCCACAAATGAAAAAGTGAAGGATCCCAAGGCTTGGTTGATCGAGGGGCATTTCACAAGGGTGCATCAAGGCAGCCGGGCCCTGCGTTCTCTGGTCGGCTTCGGACTCGGAGCCACAAAAACAGAGGCCCAGGTGGATGTGTTTCAAGTCGGAGCCAAAGGCCGCCTCATACGAATTGCCCAACTGGAAACCACCGGAGGCTCGAATGCCGAACCAGGCGCGCTTTTCGCCAGTCCGTTCGGCGCCGTGCCTCGCCTCATTACGAATGTCACCACCTCTGGACTTGCTGCCGATGCGCGACGGACGGCTCGAACAATCACGGCAGCTGTCTCTGAAAAACTCTCCGCGCAAAATGCGGAACTCGCCGGTCGCCCTCTCCGTGCGAAGCTACTTGGCAGCCTGCCATCACCTCCGGATCAATCTACCCGGTAAAAACGCAGCGCCTCGACGGGTGGTGGGAAGTCACGCAAAAGCGTCAGTCCCGTCCTTCCTCCTTCGCCGGGGTCGCGAACGATATATTCGAAACCTTGTTTGCCGCAGATCACCACGAAATGGGTGATGCCGCTCGGGTAGCGCACACGGGCAATCACGGGGTTGCCACGCAGGAGATTCCAGTCGATCAGAAAATGCGACGGCGCATCCTCGTAGTGCGGGAGGAGTGCGCCGACCCGCTCGGGATCTACCTCTGCAGCCTTCTCCCAATAAATCCAACCTTCAGGAGTGTAGCCGCCTGTCGTATTTTGCAAAAAGGCATTCAGGCGTCCGGGGTCGGTATCAACTCCCCGCGATGCAAGCGCCATGGCAGCCGAAGCCACCGCACAGCCGACATCAGCCAGGGAATCGGATGTCTTCGCAAGAGAGTCTGCACCCCAGCGTGAATCTCCCTGTAGAAAGTGCGGTCCTGAAATTTCCACCGCCACGGGAAAATAAAGTCCGCCAGACATCGGCAGCGGGCGTTTGGCCGTCCAATCCGAAATCCAAAGCGCTCCGGCTACACAGGCCAGAATGGCGATGATCAAAAAAATGCGTCTTGCGGACATCTCGAAATTCACGTTGTTGAGGACACATGAAACTTGTTCTCCTATCAGCCCTCCTGCTGCTCTCGAAACTCACCGTGCAGGCGGCGGATTTCAATGCCATTGTGCTTGAGCAAATCCGCAGTATGCCCGAGGGGGGCGGCTATGCCACGACGCGCGACGCGCATCAGGCCTTGAACAGCGCTGTTGCCGTGTCCCCACTCGGCCTGCGTGTCGAAAGCTCCAAGGCACAGCCGAGTTACTGCTCTGGCGCCACCTATCTTCTGTTTCTAAAAACCCTCGTGGCAGCCGAAAAACAAGGCCTCTGCCCTCAGGGGCTCTCTTCTTCCGAATACCTCCTGCCCCAAGCCATGCCCGATGGAGTGGGCATCTGGGGACGCTGGAATGCCAATGGCCCCGGCACCGCGAGGCTCTTTCATGAACTTGGTCTGGGAAAAAACTTCACTGATTGGGAGCAGGCAAGGCCGGGCGATTTCATGAAGATTTTCTGGTCCTCGGATGTTGGAAAAAAAGAGCGCGGCCACTTGGTTGTGTTTCTCGGCACGGAAACGAAGGACGGCGTGGAGCATGTTCGGTTCTGGTCGAGCAACAAGCCCGGCGGCTATGGCGAAAAAAGCGTGCAGAAGTCGAAGGTGGCGGCAGCTATTTTTTCTCGTCTGGAAAATCCGTCGAACATGCAGCGCGCAGCCGCCATGCCGAAAAAAGACCCCTATCTCGCGAGCCTGCTAACCCACGAATCCAGCCTCAGCGAGGCCTTGCAGAAGTCGGGGGTCACGCAGCCCTGATTATCTCCGCTCAAAGCGGCAGTGTCTGATAATCTAGGCACAGATAGATAACCGTGCGCCTGCCATCCGGAAGCATGATGCCGCGCAACGGCTTCACCTCGGAGAAAGCGCCTTTCACCGTCTGGGGCAGCTCCGTTCCCATGTAGAGCGCATGGCGGCCGATGAAGGGATTGTAGCCTTTCTGCTCGGTGAAAAATTCATCCGCCACCGTGTCTGACTCGACAAAATTTCCATACGACGGCCAGATGCCGAATTGGCTCGTGAGGGCAGGGGATTCTGGAACGAAGACGGATGGATACTCGGAAGGTGCTGCAGGTTTGAAATAAACGGCGAGTACAGAGGCCTGATCCGCATCCTCGGCGATCAGGAATCCACCGCCTTCGCTGGCCGGCATCTCGCGCGTGGCGGCATGCATTTCAGCAGCCAGAGTTTTCCAGACAGCCCTTTGTAGTCCCTCCTCATGGAGCAAGAGCCCGCTGGAGATTAGTGCGATCAGCACCGTGGTCGAGCTGCAGAGCCCCATCCAGCGCCAGCGAGAGCCGGCTTCCGCCAGAAAAATCAAGAGCGGCACCACAGCAATCCAGGCTGCGGAGGAGAAATCGCGGCCGATGAGGAACTGATAGAGGGCCCAGATCGCAGCGGGGCCGCCAGTGAACAACAGAAACCGTGCGCGTCCTTGACTGCCCCAAGCCGTCCTGACAAGGCCCGCAAGCCCTCCTGCCAGCGCAAGGCCCGCAGCAAAGGAAAACTGGCGGAAGTATTCCACGAGGTCCCGAGTCCATCCATCTGGCTGTGGACGCCACAATGTCTGGAAGGTTCCGCCCGCGATGGGAATCCAGTCGAGAGCTGCATTCCAAGCCAAGGGACTCCAAAGCGCGGCCGCCGGAAGAAGGATCAAAGAGGCCACCGCAAGCGCATCGAGCTTTTCTTTCTTGCGGAGAACGGAGAGGACGGCGACGAGTAATCCCACAGCCAACAGCACGGCTTCGTAGCGGAACAGGCAAGCCAGAGCCAATAGAGCTGCCGCGAGGATCCAATCCAGACGGCGCCCCTCCACTGCCGAATAAGCGGCAAGCATCCCTGCAAGGGTGAGAACCATCACAGGAATGCCGGGGCCGACCGTTACGCACTGCTCATTGAAGAAGGGCAGGGCATTGAGCGCCACAACCGTCCAGGCCGCCACCAGATCGTTATAAAGTGTGCGCGCCAGAAGCCAGGCCAGCCACGCTGCGATAAAACCCAAAAGTGGCCAAGCCAAACGCAGAATCTCCAGCGAGTCGCCAGTGAGCGCACCGATCAAGCGAACAAGAAATGCCGTTCCCGGTGGGCCATCAAAAAAAGCCGCCGCCATTTTCGAGCCGCACATCCAGTAATACGCCTCCTGCGCCGAAACATCTTGAATCGCCAACCATGCCAGACGCAGTAGTGTGACACCCGAGAGAAAAATAAAGACGGAGCGGGGTTTCATGGTTTGAGAAAATCGGGGTGGGAGTTGTGCAGCGAGGGGAGAAGTGCGGGAGCAAAGTGCTTCCAGACGGTGTTTAAAATAAAGACTGAGCCAATGCCGCACAAGATGCCGATCAGGCATCCCGCGAGCACATCAACAGGCCAGTGGACTCCCACATACATACGGCTGAAGGCTACAAGCACCGCTGGAAGAAAAGCAATCCACCCGCGCTTCCGGTAAAATACGGAAATCACTGTCGCTAGGACAAAGCAGTTTGCCGCATGTGAGGATGGAAAGGATTTGCCGCGAACGGCTGGTGTTTTGACATCCGAGATTTTGACGCGCAGCGGAAGAACCACGGCAAGCAGGCGAGGCGTCGCCCGGGCTAGATCGATGGTGCGCACGCCGGAGACAGTGTCGTTCGGCCTCGGACGGCCAACCATGTCTTTCAATGTCCGGCAGACCAATCCGTCGTTAATACCCACTGCCAGCACGGCGGCGAGAAGCATGGCCCTTGCGTGGAAGCCGCCGAGGAGGAAGGTCGCCACTCCGGCTAGTATCGCAAAGGGCCACCAAACAGCCCAGCTCGATAGCGCAGCCATGGGAATATCGAGCGCCGGGGTTGTGAGCTGGGTATTGATAAAATGAAAAGCGGCTTGATCCATTGTCCTCGCATCGGGCTAAGCCCAGTCGCCCTCACTGGCAAGCCTGCAGCGCACCAGACACAGCATCCTCTAGCGGAATGGCCTTGCCGTCACCGCCAAGGCGTTCGTCGATCTCTTGAAGACGGTGGATCAGGTGCACCACATCTTTCCTTGCATAAGGTCCTCCTGCCGCCGTGCAAAAATGGGTGCGACACCCAAAGGGGCGGTTTTCATATATCAGGCAGCGCGAAGTGAAGGGGTCGAGCATCGGGCAGGCCCCATCTTGGCGAGAGGGCTGGGATTTTCGCCCAGTGGCAAGAATGGCTCTTGCCGCAATGAGCGCCTCACCTCGCGTAAGGTGGGGAGTTTTTCCTGTAAGGCGGAATTGGCAGCACTCGGTGCGAAGAGTGCAGGAACGCTCGATGGGCAAGGCCGCAAGCTCGGAGTAGATTATTTTGACTTCAGAAATGGAATTGCGCTTCAGAGAGGCATTAGGGTCTGCGGCAGGCATGGTAGATTAAGGAAGCTTCGCAGCGGAACGGCCTTTCGGCAGCATGGAGAGAAAAATTCGTCGCGTCTCCTGTATAGGCGAATCATCCACAAAATAGGCGATCGCAGCCCGCCCGATAGCATAGGTGCCAGTTCCAGCCACTAAGCCGGAAACAGCATTTCCCCAGAATGGGAATATTCTCACAGCCACCCGCGCCGCCTCGCGGAAGACAAACCCGGCTCCAACACTTAATCCAAGGGCGCTGAGAAACTCTCCGACTAGCTTCAATGTCACGGGCTGACCAGTCGTATGAATGATCATTCCCACCATCAAACTCTGGAGGGTGGCGAGAATCGGCAGGTCGGCCAGAGGTATAGGCTGCAAGCCGACCACGCCGCACACCGCGCTGAATGACTTCAATAGCGACGAGGCGATGAAAGCCTGCGCCTTTCGGGCATTCGTGAGGCGGGCAAACTCCAGTTGAGCCTGAGCAGGCAGTGCCGCGCAGAGGATTTCCAAAAATGCTGGATCATCGAGGGAGCATACAGCGCGAATTCTTCCACGCAGTTCCTGAGTCCGCTCCAGTCTTTCGCCTAGATTCCGGGCCAACTCGCCCGATGAAGAAACGGCAATGAGCGTTGCGCCTGATGAAGCCGCTCGCTGAATCGACTTCTGCCACTCGGCGGCGGGCATGTCGCCATCTTGCAGGAAGAGCACGATGTCCGGTGATAAAGCCGCAATGCCAGACTCGCAGTGCGCATCTGGCGCATCGTTTCGAGCATCCAGAATCCTGGCCATGGCTCCCGACAGCCCTCCTTGATAAGACCGCCAGCCTTTCTCCGACTCACCGCAGTGAATGTTCGAGGCACCCATCGCCGCGAGCAGGGAAGGGACGCTCTGCGTGCTCCCGCCGCTGAGCAAAAGACGGGTGGCTCGCTGCTCGAGGAATAATTCTCGGATCGGAGTCAGTTCCCGGAGGATCGGCCTCTGCAAACCGCCAGGGAGTTTCTCAATAAGGCCAGACATCCTGTCGTAGAGATTCAAGAGGGCATTGGGTTCGGGAGATTTCATAGATCTTTGAGAATAGTATCCACGTGGGCTGCCGGCTGGATTTTGCGGTGGATTGCCTGGATCGTTCCATCCGCCCCAATCACAAAGGTCGAGCGCTCCGTGCCCATGTATTTCTTACCATACATGCTTTTCTCAACCCACACGCCGTAAGCTTCTACGACTTCACGCGATTCATCACTCAAAAGAGGAAACGGAAGGCCATGCTTGGCGATAAACTTGGAATGGCTCTTCGGGGAATCCACGCTCACGCCAAAGACAATGGCCCCCTTGGAAACGAACTTAGAATACTGATCACGCAGGTCACAGGCCTGTGTTGTGCATCCAGGAGTATCGTCCTTGGGGTAGAAATAAAGCACTACAGGGTGCCCGCGAAGTGAGGAGAGACGCAGTGGAGAGCTGTTTTCATAGGGGCCGCCTACTGCTGTGAGAGTGAAATCAGGTGCCGTGTCGCCGATTTGAAGTTCCTTTTTCATTGGTAAAACACATTCCCAAGGGACGAAAAATTACGCAAGAAGAGTGCAAAAATTTGTCAGCAGAAAATTTTTTTTAAAAAAATTTTTGGATAGCAAAAATTTCGGTTGACGTCTGGAGAATGGCTTGAAATCTGGCTTTGCGAGCAGGCCGTTAAAAAATTACTTCACCACAATTCGATGCTGGAAAATTTTTTTTTAAAAAGCTGTTGACCATTTTTGCGGCTGTAATAAGGTCTTCATCCCGCTGGCACCACTGCCAAGCGGAATCGATCTCAAGCGAATCTCAAAAAAACGACAGTTACACAGCTGAAACAAGCGGTGTACCTCCGGGTTCGCAATGAAGTAGTTTTTTGAAAGTCCAATTCGAATTTTGCCTTAGTCGGTAAAATTCAGAACGTAATATATAGAAATGACAATTAAACAGCAATTGCTGAATTGTGCGTTTCTCGTCGATTTTGTTTTTTAAAGCTTCGACATCATACTGCAAAACCTGTCTCACAGGACTGCATATATGAATAGTCAGAAAAATTTCCTCTGTTTAGCGCAGAGGACAAACTTTTCAACGGAGAGTTTGATTCTGGCTCAGAACGAACGCTGGCGGCGTGGATAAGACATGCAAGTCGAACGGGGTTTAGTTTGTAGTAATACACGCTAAATCCAGTGGCGAACGGGTGCGTAACACGTGAGTAATCTGCCGGGAAGTGGGGGATAGCTCGCCGAAAGGCGAATTAATACCGCATATGGCAAGGGAAGACATCTTTCCAAAGCCAAAGTCGCAAGACGCTTCCTGATGAGCTCGCGGCCTATCAGCTAGTTGGTGAGGTAACGGCTCACCAAGGCAATGACGGGTAGCTGGTCTGAGAGGA
>JBIJCR010000021.1:0-27642 GCA_044344595.1 Terrimicrobiaceae bacterium | reverse complement strand
CTTTTTGGCAAGGTTCTCTATCTTTATCAAAATGCACGAGGCGAAACGCTTGAGCACGCCGCCGTTGTGCAACGTGCCAAGGAATATGTTCCCGACCTGCTCAACACCTACACCCTGCGCGTGGAGGACTTCCGCTTTATCGCCCCGCCGAAAGCTGCTCGCGTCGTGAGCGAGCCTGCTGGCAAGCCAGACCAAAAAGCCAAGCCTGCACCCACGCCACCCCCGACCTATCAGGAAATGGTGGCAGCCGATTTCCTCGCCTACCGCTCCCCGTGGGAATTTGTCGCCGAGCGCTTCCATTGCGATGAAGCATTCCTGCGGAAACTCAATCCCGCTCTCGGTATTCAACCAGCTGCCGGTTCCCGCTTCCGAGTGCCTAATGTACAGCCCTTCGAGATTGAAAAAATTCCCGCCACCGGTCTGCAGCCTGCAGCCGATCCGGCCCAGCCACTCACAGTCACGATCAGCGATGTCACCACGCTGGAAATTTTCCGATCCGGCCGCCTTGTTGCCGTCATGCCAGTCGGTCGGGCCCGACCCGGCCTCCGCGGCCGCGGCGAGTGGAGAATCCTCGATGTCATCGCACACCCCAGACTCGCCACAATTCAGGAGGACCGCGTTGTCCAAGTCGAACAAACGAGCCCGTTCTATATCAACCCGAATCCCACGCCCGTCACCGTCCGCCCCGTTCTCTCCCAAGAGCAATACCTGCCGCCCGGCCCGAATAATCCGGTAGGCGTCGTTTGGATCAACCTCGCCAAGGGCGCTGAGTCCACACCACAACCCTTCGGCCTCCACGGATCCAGCATACCTGCTGCCATGCAAACGCTCGAAGGTATCGGCGGCTTCCGACTCACGAATTGGGACGCCCTTCGCGCTGCCCGACTCCTGCCCGCAGGCACGAAGCTGGAGTGGAAACCCTGATCATACCGCTCTTGCACGTCCAAAGTTGCTTTTTGCCAGTGCCCTGTGCCATCTTCAAACAGCCGAACTCGCATGAGACTTCCGATTATCTCCGCCATCTCCTTCACCGCTGTCGTCACTTTTTTTGTACTTGTTGTTTGTTTTGCGTCCAACGCTCCTGCCAAAGCCCAGCGACCTCCGCAATCTACAACTTCGCAAGCTGCGGCCGTCGTTGAGCCACAACCCGTGATCAACCCCGCACCAACTCCCGAAATCCCGGTGACCGCGCCTACCCAGACTCCCGCACCAGCCGCCTTGAGAAAGCCCACCTACAACAGTTGCAATGTCGAGAGTAGCACCGTGGCCATGACATTCGATGACGGCCCGCATCCCAAGCTCACCCCTAAACTCCTCGACATGCTCAAAGAGCGGAACATCAAGGCCACATTTTTCGTCATTGGAAAATGCGTCGCCGAGTATCCCGACATCGCCAAGCGCATCGTCGATGAAGGCCACGAAATCGCCAACCACAGCTGGAACCACCCGCAACTCACCAAGCTCTCCCCCTCCGCCTTCGACGCCGAAATCTCCCAAACCACCGACGCTATTCAAAAAGCCACAGGCGTCCGCCCGGTCACTATGCGCCCACCCTACGGCGCCATCAACCCCACCCTCACCAAACGCCTCAACGACGAATACGGCCTCTGCGTCATCCTCTGGTCGGTCGATCCCCAAGACTGGAAAATCCGTAAATCCGACCACGTCTCCGGCCACATCATCAAAAACGCCACCCCGGGAGCCATCATCCTCGCCCACGACATCCACGCCTCCACCATCGACGCGATGCCTGCAACACTCGATGCCCTCCAATCGAAAGGGTACAAATTCGCCACGGTCTCCGAATTGATCGCGATGGACCGCCCCGCCGCTCCCAAAGCCGAGTCGCCAAAAGCCACGCCTTGATGCGCCAAGCGCCACGCTCAGTCGAGCGTCTGGCGGTATCGGTTTACCCCGAGTAGGAGGATAATGAACGCAAAGAGGGCGATGGGCCAAAGTTCGCGCCCGAGGTCCTCGAAGCCCATACCTTTGAGCATCACGCCCCGGGCGATTCGCAGAAAATGGGTGATGGGCAGTATCTCGCCGATCACTTGCGCCCAAGCTGGCATGCCCCGGAAAGGAAAGAGGTAGCCCGATAGCATGATGGATGGCAGAAAGACGAATGAAGACATCTGCATCGCCTGGAGTTGGTTTTTCGCCATCGTCGAAAAAGTGATGCCCATGGCAAGGTTGGCGGCGATGAAAAAGAGCGATGCCAACAGCAGGAGGAATAGGTTTCCATGGATTGGCACATCGAAAAGGAATCTCGCGGCGATGAGGATAATTCCAACCTGGATGTATCCGACAAAGATATAGGGCGTGATTTTTCCGATGAGCACTTCGACCGGCCGCAGTGGCATGGCGAGTAGGTTTTCCATCGTTCCCCGCTCGGTCTCGCGGGTTATCGCCAAGCCTGTGATGAGGACGAGCGTCATGGTTAGGACGACTCCCATCAACCCGGGAACGATGTTGTATTGCGTGATGGCCTCGGGGTTGTAGAGGGCGTGGACGCGGAGGTCGATGGATGGCTGGACGGGTGCGAGCCGAGCGAGAGGGCCTTTAAAATCGGAGAGGAGCGAGGTGTTCAGGACTCCGTCGAGAGCGGCTAGTCCTCCGCTGGTGGCGGTTGGGTCGCTGGCATCCGCTTCCACGAGCACGGCGGGCCGGTCGCCGCGCAGCAGGTCGCGGGAGAAATTCTCGGGGATGTTTACAAGGAATTGCACCTGCCCGCGCAGGAGGAGTCTTCGCCCCGCCTCTTCAGTGTGCACCTGCTTTTCAAAATCGAAGTAGGTGCTGTTTTTCAGACCCTCAAGGAGGGTGCGTCCATGCGGGCCGGTATCCGCGAGCAGCACCGCCGCTGGCATGTGGCGCGGGTCGGTGTTGATCACATACCCGAAAACCATCAGCTGCATAATTGGAATCCCGAGGATCATGGCGAAGGTCATTTTGTCGCGAGCCATTTGGATGAATTCCTTCACGATCATGGCCCACAGGCGGGCTGGCGAAAATCTGGCCTCGAAGTTCATGGGCGTGGGGGTTCCTGCGAGGAGTGCATGAGGTGGATGAAGACATCCTCCAAGCCGGAGCGCTCTTTTTTCCACTGATAATCAGGACTGCGGAAGGGCTCTATCGTTCGCTCCAACAGGGCGGCATCGGGGCCGCTGACATGCAGGCTTTTTCCGAAGGCGACGGCTTGTTCCACCCCTGGCAGGTGGCGCAGCTTTTGCGCAAGGGTGCATAAATCCGGGCCACTCACAGACCAAGTGCAGAGGCGGGCTTTGTCGATGACTTCATCGACCGTGCCATCCACGAGAAGGTTGCCGGACGAGATGTAGGCGAGCCGGTCGCAGCGCTCGGCCTCGTCCATGTAATGCGTGGTGATGAGAAATGTCAGCCCCGTCGCGGCGAGACCATGAATGGTCTCCCAGAAGTCGCGCCGTGCCTTGGGATCGACGCCCGCCGTGGGCTCGTCCAGCAGGAGCAGGCGCGGCTTGTGGAGCAGACAGGCAGCGAGGGCCATGCGTTGCTTCCAGCCTCCCGATAGCTCCCCGGCGAGTTGTTTTTTTCGATCCACCAGACCGAGGTCCTCTAGGCTCCGCACAACAGCCAGCCTCCAGTCGGGAATGGCATAAACCCGGGAAACGAATTCCAGATTCTCCTCGATGTTGAGATCCTCGTAAAAACTGAAGCGCTGGGTCATGTAGCCCACCTGGAGTTTAATGGCGCGGCTCTCTTTGATCACATCGTGGCCGAGGCATGTGCCGCTCCCGGCATCTGCGTGCAGGAGCCCGCAGAGCATGCGAATGAAGGTAGTCTTGCCACTGCCGTTCGGCCCAAGAAATCCGTAGATCTGCCCGGACCGCACGCGGAGGTCGATATTGTTCACCACTGTCCGCGTGCCAAATCGCTTGGTCATGCCACGCACATCGATCACGAATTCATCGACTGCCATTTCAAAGAGAGAGTTGGACATCCACCGGCTGGCCCGGATGCAGTTTCATGGCTGTTTCGGGATCGACGGAAAGTTCGATCAGGAATACAAACTTCTCGCGCATCTGGCGGCTGAAGATCACAGGCGGCGTAAATTCCGCCCTCGGCGAGATGAATGTGACCCTAGCCGGAAAGGCATCGGGCACGCCATCGACATGTATTTTTGCGTTGCTGCCGAGCCGGATACGGCCTACGACCGCCTGCGCGACAAAACACCGCACCTTCACATTATCAGGCGGAAGGAGCACCACAACTGGGTTGCCCTCCGGCACCCAGTCCCCTTCTCGGTAAAGCGTGTCGTTCACCAGTCCGGCTACTTGTGCGAATTGTTTTTTCTGTGAAAGATTCCACTCCGCACGTGCCAATGCGGCCTCTTCTGCCAGAAGGTTTTGCTGGGCTGCCGTGATTTGATCCTCTCTCGACCCGAGATGGGCTGTTTGGAGTGTGGCCTCGAGTTCCGCTACCCGTTGACGATCCCCGTCGTAGCTTGACTGCGCGACATCGAAGTCCCGACGGGATGTCACATTTGCACTGATCAGCCTTTTCTGACGCTCCAACTCGTATCCCGACAAAATCAAAGATGCTTTCGCCTGCTCAAGCTGGGCCTGGATCGTCTGAAGCTCGCTCGGGCGCTGCCCGTGCCTCGTATCCTCCAATTCTGCCCTGGCCTCATCCACGCGCCGTCGAGCCTCCTCTCTCTCGGCCCGCTCAGGCGTCGCCTCCAAAGTAAAAAGCGGAGCGCATGCCTCCACAGAATCACCCCGCCTCACCGAAAGCTTCTCGAGGCGCCCCCCGAACGGTGAAGCGACATAAACAAATTCCCCCTCAATATATCCCTGAACAATCGATGGATCCTCCACCCCACACCCCGATGCGAAAAACACCAAAGCCATCGCCACGCAGAAAAAAATCGTCCTGCCAAAAGACAATCCCCATCGGTCAAGCGCAGCCTTTGAATCCATAAGCCTCGCAAACTATGCCTCTCGGCTTCCTTGAACAGATAGGAGAAAACCCCACTTTGGTGACGCATTCTCTGCCTAAAAGGTCCGATTATCTCGTAATCAACTGATTAAGAGGGTGGTGGGCAGAACTGGATTCGAACCAGTGAAGGCGTAAGCCAGCGGATTTACAGTCCGCCCCGTTTGGCCACTTCGGTATCTACCCTTTTTTCCTTCGCTTGGCTTACCTTGTGGTTGAGGCCTGATCGCGAGGGGTGAGAATAATGGATTTAATTGTGATTTTGGGCAAGGGAAAATCGTTACTGTTTGTTGGGGCCTTGCTGATTTCTTCGAGAGTGTCGAGGCCCTCGAGGACGGTTCCGAAGACGGTGTATTGGCCGTTGAGCTTGGGCAGGGGCCGGAGGCAGACATAGAATTGGCTGCCGTTGGAATTTTTTGCGGGGTTGATTTTGTCGGGGAGGCGGGCCATGGCGACGGCGCCTTTGTCGTGTTTGAGGCGGATTTCGGCGGGGAGTGTGTAGCCGGGTCCTCCGGTGCCGGTGGTGTCGGTTTGTCCGCGGCGGCTGGCGGGGTCGCCGGTTTGGACGAACGAGCCGGGGAAGACGCGGAAGAAGCGTTGGCCGTTGTAGAAATTTTTTGTGATGAGTTTTTTGAAATTTTCGACCGTGTAGGGCGCGGAGTCGTCATAGAGGCCGATCGTCACTTGCCGTGTTTGTTTTTCTTTGGGGAATTGGATTTGTAGGACGGCGACATCCGGGCCGAGTGTGGCAGCGCGGGCGGTAGTGGCGCAGAGGAGCGCGGTGAGCGTGAGGACGATGAAGGATTTCATAGGATCGGGAATGCGCGGCGTTCGACTTCGCCGAGCGGGTGGCCTTGCTCATCGCTGACGCCAAAGTGCTCGAGGTCTTCGAACTGGCGGTTGAGATAACCGAGGGCGGCAGTTTGTGCGATGTCAAAATGCGGCGCGGTGCTGGTGAGGTGTCCGGCGATGGTATCGAGCTGGCCGATGGGATGAAGGCGGGCTGGCAAGGGGAGGTCGGCGGGGAGGGTGCCGACGAAGCCGTGCAGGCGCTTGTTCACTCGGCCCACGCTCTTGAGGCGGGAAACGGTTTCCTGGCCGACATAGCAGCCTTTGTCAAAATCGACGGCGGTGTCTTCGAGGCGGGCTTCCTGCGGCAGGGTTTCTTCGGTGATTTCCAGGCCCCATGCGGGTTGCCCGTGGATGATGCGGAGGAGGGAGAGTTGCGCTGGCGTGGCGGCGGTCAGTTCGGAGGGTTTTTCGGCTGTGTCGAAACCGGGCAGTCCAGTGCGGTTGATGTGGAGGGTCCCGGCAGGGGGGGCGATGCCGAAGATGTGGTGCAGCGGGGACGGGGCGGACACCGGCTCGAGGAGGGCATCATCCGCAATGAGATAGCGCTCAAGGCGTGACTGAACGGCATCGGAGAGTGCTTCGTCGCACTCGATGAGGAGATGGTCGCCATCGCGCCAGATTTGCACGAGGGCGCAGAGTTTTCCTTTGGCTGTGAGAAGGCAGGTGGGGCGCGCGGTGAGCGGCTTGAGGCGTGTGATGTCTATGCTCACTTGGCCATTCAGGTAGCGTGTGGCGTCGGGGCCGCTTAGCTGGAAGCGGGCGCGGCCTTGGACCTCGAAAAAACCTGACGCGAGTGAGGGGGTCATTTTTTCCTGCGGAGGAGTCCCCAGAGGTTTTTGAGTCCGGCGGGTTCGTGGGCGGCGTCATCTGCAGACATGGATGTGGAGGTGTTTGGCGCTGGGGTTTCGGGCAGCTTGTGACCTTGGCCGGGAAAGTCGTAGAAGCGGGAAATGACGGAGAAATCCTCGTCGCCCCAACCGCGCTGAAGACCCGCCATGGCGATACCTGCGAAGGCGCCGGCGGCAGGGAGTTCGATGTCTTTGTTCTCAGCCATCGCTAGGCCGATCTGGACATCCTTGAACATGTGTTTAAGAGAAAAGCGGGGGTCGAAGTCGGCTCCAAGCATGCAGGGGAGCTTAAGGTCGATCACGCTGGAACGGGCGGCGTTGTTTTCGAGGGCAAGGGGGAGTTTGTGGAGTTCCACGCCGTATCGGTCGAGAAGTGCAAGGGCCTCGGTGAGGGATGCAACGGCGTTTGCGGAGATAAGGTTGGTGGCGACTTTGACGACCGAGGCTTCGCCGATACCGCCGATTTCCAGAATCTGCCTCGAAGAGGCTTCGAGCTGTGGACGCACGCGCTCGAGTGCCTGTGGGTCGCCGCCGATGTAGTAAACAAGCTGACCTGCGGCGGCGGCATCCCTGCTGCCAGTGAAGGGGGCGTCCAGAAAGGTGGCGTGTTTTTCCGCAACGATTCCTGCGGCGGTGAGTGTGTCGGCGGGGGAGACCGTGGCGTGGTTCAGAATGATATGCTCAGGCGTCAGGGTCGGCAGCATGGCGCGGAGCACAGAATGCAGGGCTTCGCCGTTTGAGACGAAGATTTGGATGTGCCGGGCGGCCTCGGCGATCTCAGCGGGGTTGCTAAGGAAGTTTGGCTCCGGCCGCACGGTGCGGTTCCAGAGCCAAACTTGATGCCCTGCGCGCCGCAGGCAGGTAGCTACACGGCTTCCAATGATGCCGAGTCCGATGACGCCTGCTGCGGTTTTTCCTGATATCTCCTGCATGCGGACTTTAGCTGGCCGCAGGCAGGAATGTCTCGATTTTGGCGGATTCCTTGAGCTTGTTCAGCACGGCCTGAATGGCTTCACGCTGGTTGGTGGATTTGAGGTAAGAGATGACCTGTTCCTTGACTTGATCGAATGGCACGGTGCCAGCTGCTTTTTTGTCGGTGACCTTGATGACATGCCAGCCGAACTGGGATTTTACAGGCTTGCTGATATCGCCGATTTTCTGGGCGAAAGCGACTTCGGCGAATTCGGGAACCATGCGGTCTTTGGGAAAAAAGCCGAGGTCTCCACCGGACTCGGAGGCTCCAGGTTCTTCGGAGAGCTCCTTGGCGAGCTTGGTGAAGTCCTCGCCCGCAGCGGCGCGTTCAGCAGCCTTTGCGGCGGCATCTTCCTTTTGCTTCACGACATCTGCCGAGGCATCCGGATCAACCATGAACAAAATGTGGCTGGCTTTGACGGTTTCGGGTTGTTCGAATTCCTTGATGTTGGATTCGTAAAAGGTCTTGGCTTGTTCATCGGTGACTTCGGCGGTTTTGACCTGGGATTTCATCCAAAGGTTTTGTTGCAGACCGGTGCGGATGTTTTCCTTCAACTTCTCCGGGGTCATGCCGGCTTGGGCGATCTGTTCTTGAAAGGCCTTATCATCGGGGAACTGGCCTTTGATCTTGGCGAGTTCGGCATCGACGTCGGCATCGCTGACGTTCTCCGTGGAGGCTGCCTCGGCCACCAACTTGTCCATGATCAAATCCTGGAGGAGTTGGGTGTAGCCGCCGAGTTGTTGTTGCGCGTTAAGATCCCCCATCTTGGCACCCGAGGCTTGAAGTGCGGAATTGAAGAGTTCCTGGAGTTGTTGCTTGGTGATGGTTTGTCCATTCACTGTGGCAACGATCTCGGGGAGTTCGATGGGTTTGTTGTCAGCTGGAGCGGGGGCAGCAGTGTCGGCGGAGCCGGATGCGTCAACTCCTGCCTCCTTGAGCTTCGCGACGACAGCTTGTGCTGCGGTGTCAGCGGCCGGCGTGGCTTCAGCTTGGGCTTTGGGTTCGGCTGGTGTTGGGGGCTTGCAAGCGGGGAGTGTCAGTAGGCCTGCGGCCAGAAGAGGGATGATCGTGGCTTTGGTGGATTTGGAACGTGTCATGTATTAAATATGAAAACCTCTCATCGCATGGACGGAAGGGGATTGCCAGTGGAAATTGGCGAACTCTGCGAGGCATTGACCAAGAATGCGGGATCGGATCCGACTGTGGACTGGCGATGGAAACCGCGCCAGAGGTTTTAGCGTTGAGCAATGCCGCCGCATACTTCATGCTTAATCTCCGAAATGAAAATTATCACTCTATCCTTTGCGCTTTTGTGCGCTTCAATTGCCGTCGGCCTCAGCCAAACTTCCCTTGCACCGTTGCCGCCAGACGGTTTTGTCTCCCTGGCACAAATCGTGAATGATTTCGCGACATCGGAAACCCAAGCCCTCCAGAAATACAACGGGATGCGCATCTGCGTTTACGGCCGTGTAGGTCAGGTCACTCAGTCCGATGACGAAGCGGGCGATCCGCTTACCGTTTATATGCAGCTACCTGCTCGCACCACTCCGGATGTGAAGGCCGTCTTCTCTGCGGATTTCATTCCCTCCTCCGTCGTGACGGTGGCGAATGACGATACAAAAGCAACGGTTTACCATGCCGACTGGAACGGCAATCTCTCGAATGCCACATCGTTCATTGTTGAGGGCGAAAATGTCGCGGTGCGCGGGACGTTCGACAATTTTGTCGCGGGTGATATCATTTTGAAAAATAGCTTCAAGCTCTCACCGGAAGCCTTGCAAAAGAAGCTTGCCGAGCACAGCCTCACGACCCAGTAAGTTGAGCGATTTCGTTTATCCAAAAACCTACGACGTTATCGTTATTGGGGCTGGTCATGCAGGCATCGAAGCCGCGATGGCCTCCGCACGGTTGGGATGTAAGACGCTCTTGCTCACTCAAAATGCGGACACTGTGGGGCAGATGTCCTGTAACCCGGCGATCGGAGGTTTGGCCAAAGGCCACATGGTCCGGGAGATCGATGCCCTGGGCGGCGCGATGGGTTTGAATACCGACGCGACCGGCATCCAATTCCGGATGCTGAATGCCACCAAAGGCCCCAGCGTCCGCGCACCGCGAGCGCAGTGCGACAAGAAAGCGTATCAGTTCCGCATGAAGGCCCTTCTCGAGCGTCAACCGGGACTCGATATGAAGCAGGGAAATGTCACCCGGCTTGTGGTGGGGGAAAACGGCGTTGAGGGTGTGGAGACCAATCTCGGCTTGCGATTCAATGGTGGCGCAGTGGTGGTTACGACTGGCACGTTCATGCGCGGCCTGCTCCATGTCGGCCTGCGAAACCAGACTGGCGGCCGACTTGGCGATGCCGTTTCGATATTTAGTGACTGCCTCCGCGAACTCGGTTTCGAGGTCGAGCGCTTCAAGACTGGCACTCCATGCCGGCTTCTTGCAAAGAGCATCGATTTTTCCCAATGCGAGGCCCAGCAGGGCGATGAGCCGCCGCCACTCTTCAGCTACCTCGCGGACACTCTCGTCCGCGGCGAAGACGACCTGCACACACTTAACGAATGGCGTGACGGCGCATTCCACGCACGCCAGATTTGTTGCTGGATCACCTACACCAACGAAACCACGCACGAAATCATTCGCTCCAACCTAGACAAATCTCCGCTCTACTCGGGCGTGATCGAAGGCGTCGGACCCCGCTACTGTCCAAGCATCGAGGACAAAGTTGTCAAATTTTCCGATAAGAATCAGCACCAGCTTTTTCTGGAGCCGGAAGGTCGCCACACGGATGAGATCTATGTCAACGGCGTTTCGACGAGTCTTCCCTTCGAGGTCCAATACAAATTTATCCGCAGTGTGCGTGGCCTTGAAAATGCCGAAATTCTGCGGCCCGGCTACGCGGTGGAATATGATTACTGTCCACCGACCCAGCTCCACACTACGCTCGAAACAAAGCGCCTGCCGGGACTCTACTTCGCCGGCCAGATCAATGGCACATCTGGCTACGAGGAAGCCGCCGCCCAGGGCCTCATCGCGGGTGCCAACGCCGCGCTGAAGATTCTCAAACGGCCACCGCTCACCATAGGCCGGCATGAGGCCTACATCGGCGTCATGCTCGAGGACCTTGTGACGCGTGGCACGCCCGAGCCCTACCGCATGTTCACAAGCCGCGCGGAATACCGTCTCTTGCTGCGGCAGGACAATGCGGACCTGCGTCTCACCGGAAAGGCCATCGAGTCTGGACTGGTAAATGGCGAGCGTGCTTCGCGCTTTGCACAAAAGCAAAGCCAACTTAGCGCATTGAAACGTCGCCTGAACGAATACAAAATCAACACGGTCCCGCTCGAGCGCTGGCTGAAGCGTCCTGAAAATACCTGGTCAAACGTGCCAGAGGAAATTCGCTTGCAGTTTCCACAACCCGTCTGGGAACAGGTCGAGACCGATCTGAAATACGCCGGCTACATAACGCGCCAGGAGGAGCAGATCGCCCGCACCGCCCGCCACGAGGGCAAAGCGATTCCGGACTGGGTGGATTTTACAAAGATCAATGGACTTCGCACTGAGGCTGTTCAGAAGCTCGCCAGCGTGCGTCCCGAGACACTCGGCCAGGCTGCTCGACTCAGCGGCGTGACACCGGCTGACATCGCGCTGCTCGGCGTATGGATCACTCGCGGCTCAGAAAAAGCACCCATCACATGAAAACGCCCAATCGCATCGATACGAAATTCGAAACCCTCCGCGCCGCCGGTCAGTGTGGCTTCATCGCCTATATCACTGCAGGCGATCCGGATTTGAAATCCACCCCAGCACTTGTTGCGGCTCTCGAGCAATCTGGCGTGGACATTATCGAGTTGGGCATTCCTTTTTCGGATCCCTTGGCGGATGGCGCGACTATTCAAGCCGCCTCGGGCCGGGCGCTCGATGCTGGAGCCACTGTGGCTGGCGTTCTCGATACTGTGCGACAGATTCGCCAAAGCTCCGAGGTTCCCATAGTTCTCTTTACCTATCTGAATCCTGTTTATGTTTACGGCTTTGACCGGTTCCATGCTGATGCTTCCTCAGCTGGAGCCGACGGTCTCTTGATCTTGGACCTGCCGCCAGATGAAATGGCGCGAAATGTCGAATTGATGAAATCCCATGGTCTTCTTTCGATCCGGCTTATCGCGCCGACGACTCCGCCTGGGCGCATGGAACTAATCGCCAAGTCGGCAGAGGGTTTCATTTACTATGTCTCCCGCGAGGGTGTGACCGGCGAGCAGACGAGTCTCTCGGCCGATATTGCCGCGCAGGTGGCTGAGATCAAGAAGCACACTAAGCTTCCTGTCGCGGTCGGCTTCGGTATTTCCACGCCGGACCAAGCTGCCGAAGTCGCGAAGGAATCTGATGCTGTCGTGGTGGGCAGTGCCATTGTGCGCCGCATCGGCGAGTATGGAAAATCCGCTGAATTGGTTCAGAAAGTCGCACAGTTTGTCATGCCAATCGCAGCTGCTGTGAAAAAAGCCGCTGCTTGATGAACCCCGCTCCGGTGAATGGCCCGGCGAAGGTCCCTTTCACGGGATGCGACGCCTTTTTTCTCGCCCTTGAAGACCTCATGGCCGCCGGAGGTCAGGGGCGGCACATTGGCCTCACCATTCTCGAACTTGGGGCAGGCTTTGATATCTCCGCGCTGCGCGACGCCGTGCGCCGTTTCTCGCTCTCGCATCCATTGCTTCATGCGAAGCTTCGCCGCTCTTGGTTTCTTGGTGTGCCATTCTGGAAAACTCCGAAATTACTTTTACCCGACGCGGTACCAATCTTGGAGCAGCCTCCCAATACCGACCGGGATTCTTTTTGCGAAAATCTTCTAGGGTCCGGAGGCAGGCACTTTTTTGAAATTCACATCCTTCGTTCCGGAGACAAAGCCACGCTCTTGGCAAAATGGTCCCATCTGCTCTTCGACGGGCGCGGTGCTGAACTGGCATTGCAGGAAATCGCTCGCCTTGCGCGGATGCCCTGTGAGGCATCCAAGCCCCTCGCCTCTTGGGGAATAGCATTCCCCCCTCCGCCAAGTCTCTTTGCGCGCTGGGTTGGCACGCGTGTCTTTGTGCAGCGGCATTATGAAATGAAGCCATCGGATTTTCGCTCCCTCGGTGGCCCCTTTCCCAAGTCCGGCGCCCCGAGATTTCGCGTGCTCCGATTTTCATCAGATGAGACAGCTCTGATGCGTGACCGTGCCGCTCGGCTCACGAGTGGGATTTTTCAGATGCCGTATTTTTTCGCTGCTGCCGCGAGGGCTCATGCAGCGGTTTTCAAGGCACGTGGTCAGCGTCCACCATGTTTTGTGAGTCCAGTGCCAGTGCAGGCCCGAAAGCCCAAAGCGAGGCATCCGATTTTTCAGAACCAAGTCACCGTGCTTCATTTCAAACTCGATGCTTCAGATGCGGATGATCTCGAAAAATCCACTATCGCCGTCCATGCCCAGTTTGAATCGGCCGTCCGCAGCAGGCTCGAAACCTCATCCGCCACGATGCTTTGGTGGATGCGCCGCTTGCCCACAGCGATCTACCGCCGTTTCCTGCAGAAGGACACTGCAGGCGAGATTGTTTCTTTCTTTCAATCTCACACCGGCGAATTCTTGCCCGGCTTGAGCGATATCTGCGGAGCACACATTACAAACGGCTGGCATATTCCCTCTGTATCCCAACCACCCGGCAGTGGCATTTTTTTCAGTGAGCGAGAGGGGCGACTCTCCGCAACGATCTCGTGGCGCGAGAAATCACTCACTGCGGCCGAGGTGGATATGATGGAATCCAGCCTTCGCAGTGATCTTTTGGGAGCGACGACCAATTCAAACACTCGACGGGATTGACCAGAAGTGAGTTTGGTGTTTTAGTTACACTTTCAATCAGGTGAGGTGGCTGAGTGGTCGAAAGCAGCGCTTTGCTAAAGCGCCGTAGTCCAAAAGGCTACCGAGGGTTCGAATCCCTCCCTCACCGCCATTACACTTCTTGCCTCCGCTCCTTGGCTTCACACGTTCAAAATGAGGCCCCCCAAATCGGCCGCGGCTCAGGAGTAAAGAATTTTTAAAATCCCCTGAAAAATGCGCTCAGCGTGGCAGTCAGTTTTTCACGGAGGCTCAGGGAGATGCGTTTTTGAAGAACGGAAAAATTTTCCCGTTCGATGCGGTCGAGTATTTTTTGGTAAACGGCGCTCATGATCCGTGCGGGGAGGAGCGATTTGAAGTCGGCCCGTGGAGGCATCGCCGCCGCGAAGCGTGCCCGCGCCTGCGCAGCCTCGTGGCGCATGAGGGCTTTGAATCCCGCGCTATCTTGCAGATTGAGGATTTCCTTTTCGCTCACGCCGAAGCGGGCAAGGTCATCCTGCGGCAGATAAATCCTGCCACGGCCTGCATCCTCTCCGATATCGCGCAGGATATTTGTGAGTTGCAGCGCATGGCCAAGGTGTACTGCATAGGTTTCGCTGTGCGGATCCTGGCAACCGAAGATTTTAATTGAAACCAATCCTACCGCACAGGCAACTCGCCAGCAGTAGAGTTCCAAGTCGGCAAGGTTTGGGAAGCGCCGCGGCTCGATATCCGAGGCGCAGCCTTTGATGATTTCTCCGAAAAGTGAGCGGTCGATGGAATGCCGAACGACAAGGCTCTCCAAATCCGGAGGGAGTCCGTTTTCCACAGCGGCCAGCCAGGCCTCAAACTGCGTGTGTTTTTCACCAATTGCGAGGCCGGGTTGGTCCGCGATGTCATCCACCGTGCGGCAGAAGCGGTAAAAAAGCATGGCGTCGGTCCGGCGCGCGCGAGGCAGGCAGAGTAGGGCAAAGGCCAAGTTGGATGACTTGGCGCTGGATGCGGGAAGAAGCTCCAGCGGTTTCATGGAGCCTTGGAGTAGTCCGTCAGCGATGTTATTTCGACAACATGGTCAGAAAACGGCAGAACATCTGTTTTGCTGCCGTTCCACAGCACGGTAGTCCCGTGCTCGTCCGCGAGACGGCGCGCAAGGGGCAGCAAAAGGGGATTCGGTGGAGAAACGGCGATCAACACCGGCGGAGAGTGCACGATCGCCCTCGCAAAAGCGACACGCCAGTGCACTGAATCATGAAGTTCCCCGACTGGAATCGCATTCAACTCGGGAATGCCGACGAAATCCAGCGCCGCGAGCGTGGATTCCTGGACTCCGTGCGGCCCGCAAATTCGAAAAAATGGCATAGCCACGTTTTCTGCCACGGTGAAGGACGGCAGCAAATGCGGATGGGTGAAAAGATATCCGAAGGATTTGTCCCGAAGTTTTGTGGAATCAGGCTGAGGCATTTTCGATACCTCTTGATCGAATAAAACAAGACGCCCGCTGTCTGGTCTTTCGATCAGGCCCAGAATGCTCAGGAGAAGCTCTTTTGCTGCGGTATCTGAACCACATAATCCCGTAATGTCTCCACTCTCGAAAGAGGCCGAGAAACCCTCGATCACTCCGTGCCTCAAGGCATTCGTGGTGGATCGGCGGCAGGTGATGTTCTCGCAGCGGAGGGGACTCATGGACCTTCCTGCAGACTGTTACTGGAATGGTCGCGGTAGCAATACGGAAAACAACTCTGATGAGCTATTTCCTCCTGCCCAGGGACGCGCCGCGCTTTGAGGCGCGGGAACGTCCGCTGGAGCTTTGGGGAGAACTATCTTGCGTGCTGAACCCTAACGCGGCGGGCGCGTCCTTTTTCGCGGATCACCACGCGACCACTGTCGAGGAGATCAACCATGGCGGCGATCGTCTCACGACTGTTGCGGGCGCAGGATCCCACGATGGAGATCAGTTCGCCAAGGGAGTAATTGGTACGGTTGATTTTTTTATAGATGTTTTTCATGGCAGTTTGTATTTGCCGTTTTTGACAGCATGAACGATGCCAGTGTTCAAAAAAAATCTGCCTACCTGTCAAAATTGAGCTTTCCACAAGCAGATGCGCACCTTTTCTGCTTCGCAATCTAAAATAGCAGGAAGGCCGCTGTGAAGTAGGCGAAAAAAATTGCTACAGCTAGGAACACGCCAGTTACACGAGCAGTCATTTCAGAGAAGATCCCCTTGCTGACGTGTAGACACAAACCGGCAAAAGCGACCCAAGCCAGCGGCATGGCAAAAAGCCACAGGCTTTGGGTGGCCATCCATACAGAGAAGGCGGGAAATGTCTCCGCAATATTCGTGGCATAACCGGCTGCTTTGAGCAGCACATTAACTGAGAGTATGCCGAGCGAAATGAAGACAAATTGAGTGAGTGCGATGGAAAGAATCATAAGCCGGAGTGGAGGGCGCGGCGCATTTCCTCAAGAGGCGCGGCGCGGTTGAACCAGATTTCAAAGGAGAGTGCGCCCTGGTGTAGAAGCATGCCAAGGCCGTTGGCGCAGCGTGCGCCTGCTGCAGCCGCATCCTCAAGCAGTCGCGATGTCCCGCCCGCATACACCGTGTCGTAAACGAGGAGATTCGCTGTCAGCAAAGCCGGCGAAATCGCTGGGGGGTCCGTGCGTTTCATTCCGAGCGAAGTCGCATTGATGAGAATGTCGGCGTTTTCCAATTCACGCCGCAGGGCTTCATCGTCGAACGGGATCGCTACAATGCGCTCCGCCGGGCCGCTCAGCTTCTCGGTCTGAAAATACGGAGTCAATTCTTCAGCCAGCGGGCGGATTTTTTCCAAGGTGCGGTTCACCAGCACCAGGCGCTCGCAGCGTTCCATGGCACATTGAACGGCGATGGCGCGTCCTGCTCCGCCGCCCGCACCTAGTAAGACTACGCGCAGGTCGCGTAAATCAACGCTGAATTCCTCCCGGATCGCCTTCACCAGACCGGGCCCGTCGGTGTTGAAGCCCAAGAGTTTTTCGCCGTTCACCACAATCGTGTTCACGCCTCCCGAAGCGTGCGCGTAGGCATCAGCTTCATCAACCCCGGCCAATGCTGCCGCTTTATGGGGAATTGTCACATTTGCACCAAAAAATCCCGCAGCCGGTAAAGTGTGCAGCACTTCAGCAAAACGCCCCGGAGGGACATGAAGCCGGCCATACTGCGCTCGGATGCCGCAAAAACGCAGCGCCGCATTATGGAAGCCAGGCGACCTGGAATGCGCCACGGGATCTCCAATCACAGCCAGCCTCACTGGCGGTTCGAAGACGGTAAATTTCCCGGGATTTGAAACGAAATCCTCAGCGGAAAAAATCTCTGGCACACTTGTTTGCATGCCTAAAGAAAGCAGGCGGTCTATCCGCTGGCAAGCGGGGGGAACTTCCCGCCATGTTACGGCACAGTGCGAATCTGTATTGATTCAAAGCGCTCCTCGCCTTCGACCAGCTCTCGCAGGGCTATGATTTTATCACCCGAATTCACCAGCCCCCGCTTGATCAATTCCTCCTCCGCTGCGGCAAAGGTTTCCTCGGCATCGGTGTGAAAATCCAAGCGCAGAGCATGAGTGTTCCAGTTCAAGGTCAGGTGGCGTACCGTTAGCTCCCGGGGTGAGAACGCGAAGATGGGCGCCCGGTCCGGACGTAGGTGGCTGGCATTGTCTGCCATGTCGCCTTCGCGGGTAAAGACCACCAAGCGTGCGTTCTCGAGTGAGTTTGCGAGGGAGACGGCCGCACGGATGGTTTTCTGCCGCTGTGTCTCCAGAATTGCCTCCGCCGCATATCCCGCGCCGCCGCTTTGGGCGATGCGGCGCGCTACGCGGTCGAGCACCTTCACGCACTCGACGGGATATTTGCCCGCCGCTGTCTCGCCACTCAGCATCACTGCATCGGCCTGCTCGAAAACCGCATTGGCCACATCGGTGATCTCCGCGCGTGTCGGAACGGGATTTTCGATCATGCTTTCCAGCATGTGGGTAGCCACGATGACCGGTTTTCCAATTTGGATGCACTTCTTGATGATCCGGCGCTGAATAATCGGCAACTCCTCCATCTTGCATTCGATGCCGAGATCCCCGCGCGCAATCATGATCGCGTCGGATGCCAAAATAATGTCTTTGATAAACTTCACAGCATTCTGGTCCTCGATCTTGGCGATCGTGCGCGCGTTACTGCCCAGTTGCGTCAAGACCCGCTTGAGTTCGAGAATATCCGATGCCTCGCGGCAAAAACTTAGGGCCACAAAATCGACACCCACCTCCACGCCGAGGCGGATATCTGCATGGTCTTTCTCAGTAAGCGGAGGGAGGCCGACCTTCACTCCCGGCAGGTTGATGTGGCGCCGCGAGCCCATGGACCCCTCCGTAAGAACCTCGCACCGGATACGGTGCTCGTTTTTTTCCAGCACCTTCATGTGGATGACTCCGTTATCCACCAGCACAGTGTCTCCAACATGGATGTCGTTCACGAGGCCGTCGTAATTCACATCTACCGAATAATCCTCCTCGCTGCGCGCACCCCTGACAGTGAATTCAAAAATATCCCCCGGCCTCAGATTCAATTTCGTGGGCAGGTCGCCCGTGCGGATTGCCGGCCCCTGTGTGTCCAATAGAATTCCGCAGTTCAGGTTCAAATCCGCCGCAAGACGCCGGATTTTTTTCACAACCTCGCGCACCCAATCGTGGGTCGCGTGGCTCATGTTCAAACGAAAAATATTTGTTCCGGCTTCAAGTAGACCCTTGATGACTTGCTCCGAGCCGGACGCCGGACCCAGTGTGCAGATGATTTTGGTCTTGCGCATAGTCTTATCAAAAACCCGGCTGCCCAACTGGCAAGAATTCAATTGATAAAAAAACAAATTGCTTTAATCGATGTATGTCGATATATAAATAAAACAAGACACACTTTTATGACAACAATCCAACCAACAGAGCTCCAAAAGCTCCTTCAATCAGACTCCAACGTCCAACTCCTCGATGTGCGCACACCATCCGAGCATGCTCAGATTCATGTGCCGGGCGTTCATTTGATCTCACTTGATCGTTTGGATGCCGCACAGCTTGCGGCATCCGGCGGATTATCGAAAGCCAAGCCTGTTTTTATCTTCTGCCAATCGGGTGGACGGGCTAAACAAGCCGCAGCCAAGCTCGAGCAGTCAGGTTTCGAACAGTGCTGCGTGGTCGAAGGTGGAACCTCCGCATGGGCAGCAGCCGGGCTTCCTGTGAATCGTGGGTCGTCCCGGGTCATCTCTCTGGAGCGTCAAGTGCGCATCGCAGCCGGCTTTCTTGTTCTCTCCGGCGTTCTCCTGTCCCAATTTGTCAATCCTGCATTCATCTGGCTTTCGGGATTTGTGGGAGCGGGTTTGATTTTTGCCGGAGCCACGGATTGGTGCGGCATGGGAATGCTCATTGCCCGCATGCCATGGAATCAAGGCTCTTCGTGTAGTTCGAAATAACAAACTCAGAAAACCAGAATCATGTTTCTCAAGCAAATCTCCGACCCCGCCTTGGCGCAATACTCTTACCTCATCGGCTGTCAAAGAACCGGTGACGCCGTCGTGGTTGATCCCGAGCGGGACATCAACCGCTACTTGGAAATCGCCAGGCACGAGGGCCTGAAAATTTCAGCCGTCGCCGAGACTCACATCCACGCGGATTTCGTCAGTGGAGCGCGGGAATTCGCCGCTGCCGATCCATCCATTAAACTCTACCTCTCCGCAGAGGGCGGGCCAGACTGGCAGAGCGAGTGGGCAAAGGCGCTCCCGGGCTACTACCCGCTCCATGACGGCGACTCCTTCAAAATCGGAAACATAGAGCTGCAGGCCGTGCATACCCCCGGTCACACGCCGGAGCACATGGTTTTTCTCGTCACCGACCACGGCGGCGGAGCGAATGAACCGATCGCCATGCTCAGCGGGGACTTCCTTTTCGTGGGAGACGCCGGCCGCCCTGATCTTCTCGAGCAGGCCGCCGGACTTGAAGGCACGCAGGAGCAGGGGGCTCACGCGTTGTACAAAAGCCTTCGCAAGGTTTCCGAGTTGCCCTGTCATGTGCAGGTGCTACCCGCACACGGTGCCGGCAGCGCCTGCGGCAAGGCACTCGGCTCCATTCCCAATTCGACCTTTGGCTACGAGGAAAAATTCAACCCTGCGCTCAAGCTTGCCCTTAATGAGAGCGAGGAGGCCTTTGTGAATTTCATCCTGAGCGGACAACCCGAGCCGCCCGCCTACTTCGCCAATATGAAGCATGTGAACAAAGTCGGCCCCGCCGTCTTGGGCACACTTCCCGAAGCTCGACTGCTGAGCCTCGATAAAATTCTCCCGCGCCTTAAAGAGCCCGGATTTGTGATTCTCGATACGAGATCACGCATGGAATTTCTCAATGGCCACCTTCGCGGCAGCCTCTTCACCCCGCCGGAGAAATTATCTGACTTCGCAGGTAGCTACCTTTCACCTGAGCAGGAGATTGTCCTTCTCGCGGATGATGCCGCCGCCGCGCAGGATTTTATTCGGCAACTCGTCCGCATAGGATTCGATCACATCGCGGGCTTTCTTCCTACCGCTTCCCTCGCCGCCGCGCCAGCGGAAGCGATTGCAAAATTTGCCGCTGTGGATTTCCAAGCTTTGCCAGCCTTGCTCGATGAAAATGGAGACTTCTTTGTGCTGGATGTCAGGAAGGCCACGGAATTCGCAGGCGGACACATTCGATACGCCCACAACTTCGCCCATACGCGACTTCGTCCGCGTCTCGCGGAAATCCCAAGGGTTCCGCTTTTGGTCCACTGCCAAACGGGTCACCGCGCCACAGGTGCCAGCGCCTTCCTTGCGCGGAATGGTTACGATGTCACCTGCGTGGCGGATAAATTTGAAAATGCTCCGCTTGGTATTCTCACGGACGGAGCGGCTCGCTAAGAGGCAGTGATTAGATCATGAAAGCCTGCGCCGCATCCAGAGCCCGCCGGTTCATCCCGTCGCACATGAGTTTGCACAACTCCATTACCAGAGGATCGCTGATAGAGTAAACGGCGCTTGTGCCTCGCTGCTCGCGCCTGAGAAATCCCGCATTGCGGAGCACCGACAGTTGCTTCGACACATTTGCCTGAGAGAGGCCGATGGACTCCACAAGTTGGCCAACAGTCCGTTCACCGGACTTGAGCTCCTGTACAATCGCCAGACGCGTTGGCTCTGAAAGCGCCCGGAATCGCGCTGCAATTTGCTCCAGTGACTCTCGAGACTGTTTTTTGGCCATGCCTGAATATCGCTTCATGCCGATAAGAAAGAAACAGAAAAACCTCCCTGCTGGCCTGTGCACGGCGGACTCTTCATCACCTACCAAGACTTCACCGACGGCATCGGCGTGCTGTCGTGATTAAAACAAGGTCAAACCGTGAATGAGCCTCCCGCCTGACAAGCAGTGAGCGCTTGATTGTGCGTGTAGTTGGGCTTCTTGGGCGCGGAGTGGCCCTTTTTTCAAAGAAGTGGCTTGCCAAGCCCCCTTGTCTCTTACACCTTCCTCGCCCTTGAAATGAAAAGTCGGCCTGCTGGTTGCGAGGAGCACCAGTTTGTCTAACAACTTTCCGATCATGTCCAAATCCCTTGTCATTGCCGAAAAACCCTCTGTAGCTCGCGATCTTGCAAAGTCGCTCGGCAAATTCACCAGCAAGGATGATTTTTTTGAAAACGACTCTTTTGTAATTACTTCTGCCGTAGGTCATCTTGTTGAGTTATGCCTTCCGAACGAAATGGACAAGAAGCGGGGCAAGTGGAGTTTTGCTAATCTCCCGATCGTTCCCGACCACTTCCATCTCAAGCCGATCGAAAAAACCGCCTCCCGGCTCAGCCTCATCAAGCGCCTGCTCAAGCGTCCGGATATTGCAGATGTTATCAATGCCTGCGACGCCGGCCGCGAAGGGGAATTGATTTTTCATTACATCATCCAGCTCGCGAATTCGAAAAAGCCGACCCGCCGCTTGTGGCTGCAGAGCATGACGACCGAAGCCATCCGCGAGGGATTTGCGCATTTGCGTGCCGGAAAAGAAATGGCGCCGCTCGCGGACGCTGCCGTTTGTCGCAGTGAAAGTGATTGGCTTGTAGGCATCAATGCCACGCGTGCCATGACCGCTTTCAACTCCAAGGGCGGGGGATTCCAACTCACGCCAGTCGGACGCGTGCAGACGCCAACCCTTGCGATCTTGGCCGAGCGAGAGGAAAAAATCCGCGCTTTCAAGCCGCGTCCGTATTTTGAAGTTTATGGTGATTTCGGTGTCACAGCCGGTTCGTATCGGGGCCGCTGGTTCAGCGAGGGTTTCAAAAAAGGCGACGACGAGGATGCGAAAGCCGAGCGCATCTGGGATCGCGCCGCCGCTGAGGCGATCGTTGCGAAATGCCAAGGCAAGCCGGGCGTCGTCACCGAGGAAAAAAAGCCCACCTCGCAAGTCGCCCCGCAGCTCTACGACCTCACGACACTCCAGCGCGAGGCGAACTCCCGCTTCGGCCTCAGTGCCAAGCGCACGCTCCAGATCGCCCAGGCGCTCTACGAGAAACACAAAGTCCTCACCTATCCGAGAACCGATTCGCGCTACCTGCCGGACGACAACCTGCCGAATGTCAAAAAAATACTTGCAGGGATTGAGCCACAAGACCTCGCACAACACGCCCGCCACGCGCTCGAAAAAGGCTGGATCGGCCTGAACCGCCGCGTTTTTAACTCCGCCAAAGTCACCGACCACTTTGCCATCATCCCGACCGGAGTTTCGCCCAAGGCGCTCGATGATTTTGAGCTGAAGGTTTACGACATGGTTGCCCGCCGCTTCGTGGCCGCATTCTATCCCTCCGCGAAATTCGAGGTCACCACCCGCATCACCCGCGTCGACCAGGAGGCCTTCAAAACCGATGGGAAAATCCTCACCGATCCCGGTTGGCTCGCCGTTTATGGCAAGGAAGCTGCTGGTGATGAAGACCAAACCGTGGTGGCGATCAAAGCCGGCGAATCCGCCAAGACCGAGGCACTCGAGGTGAAGGAAAACGAAACCCGGCCACCCGCCCGCTTCACCGAAGCGACACTCCTTTCCGCCATGGAAAGCGCCGGGAAACTCGTTGATGACGAGGAACTCCGCGAAGCCATGTCCCAGCGCGGTCTCGGCACGCCGGCGACCCGCGCCCAGACGATCGAAGGCCTCATCCTCGATGGATACCTGCTCCGCCAAGGCCGCGAAATCATTGTGACCTCAAAGGGCCTCGCCCTCATCACCCTCCTGCGAGGACTCGGCATCCAATCCCTCACATCACCCGAAATGACCGGCGAGTGGGAATTCAAATTGAAGCAAATGGAAGGCGGTGGACTCGACCGCGGACGCTTCATGGAGGAAATCCGCGCTTACACCACCGACATCGTTGAGAAGGCAAAAAATTTCCAAGGCGACACGATTGAAGGAAATTTCGAGGACATCGATGTCACCTGCCCGAAATGCAACAACCGGGGGTTCAAGGAATCCTTCAAAGCCTTTGAGTGCAAAACCGAGGGCTGCGGGGCCATTGTTTGGAAAAACATGTCCGGGCGAAACCTCGAGCGCGAGGAGGTCGAAAAACTGCTGACCGAAGGCCGCATCGGCCCGCTGGAAGGCTTCCGCAGCAAGATGGGCCGACCCTTCTCCGCCATGGTCCAATTCGACAAAACCGAGGGCAAGCAATCCTTCGACTTCGGCGAAAATGCGGACTCCGCCGCGAAGATCAATTTTGCGGAACTCCCAAGCATCGGCACCTGCCCGGCCTGCAAAACCGGCACGATCCACGACACCGGCACCGCCTGGCAGTGCTCAAATGTCGGCAAGTGCAAATTCCGCATGGGAAAATCCCTCTGCCAACGCGAAATCCCGCGCGAGCAAGTCGAAAAAATCCTCACCGTCGGCAAGACCGACCTCATTCCGCGCTTCATCTCCAAAAAAGGCCGCCCCTTCTCCGCCTACCTCAAACTCGAAGATGGCAAGGTCACCTTCGAATTCGAACCCCGCGAGAAAAAAGCCCCCGCCGCCAAAAAGCCCGCCGCCCGTAAAAAAACGGCAGCTAAAGCCCCGGAATAATCCCAAGTCCGACAGTTGAGAACACTGCCTCGGGGTAAAAAGCCTTAAAATCAATCGCGTAGTCCAATATATGGACCCCGAGACGGTGAACTGCGGAGAAGTGGGATTGTTTTTAAAATGAGGCCTGTTTGTTCAGAGAGTAATATTCAACTGCCGGATTCATTTCCATTGTGCGCTCTTTCCAGTTCTGAAAAAGCCATATCTAAGAAGGATATCCACTACTTCAAAACGTCAATCGTTGATTTCGTTATTCGGAATCTTCCGCAAGCACGGCAGACGCCGAAATGATCAGAAAACTCTTCCTTGCGCAGATTTAAATCCCCTAGAAAATATCAATAATTAATGCCAGACCCCTTTGACTTTGAGCTTTGACCGCGGCCTTTTCGCTGATCGCTGACATTGTAGCGGATGTCTATGACTGCCGATCTTTGCCCTTTCGTCAGGTTGGCTACAAAAATAACTCCCACTCCAACAACGCCAACGAGGACTTTGGCGCTCCTACCGAGCTTGGTTATCCTTCCTTGAATTAACAAAATGTCAAGAATTAATGCCTGGCCCATTTGATCTTTGACTTTGAAAAGAATTACAGTTTTTAGTTTTTTAAATCCACTTGGGTCATTTGGACGAATCCCCTTGTTGAAGTTCAGAAAAATCGAAACCCTAAATAAAAAATGAAAATCGCAAAAATTATTACACTCGTGACGCTCTGTGTCGGGCTGATTGGCCAGGATGCACATGCGCAAGACAAAGACATCGTTGATACAGCTGTAGGTGCCGGAAGCTTCAAGACCTTGACCGCTGCCTTGAAGGCGGCAGGTCTGGTTGATGCCCTGAAGAGCGGGGGACCCTACACGGTCTTTGCTCCCACCGACGAGGCATTCGCCAAGCTGCCGGAGGGAACCGTTGAGAACCTGCTCAAACCGGAAAACAAGGAGAAGTTGATTGACATCCTCACATACCATGTCATCAAGGGAAACGTTCCCGCTTCGGTTGCCACTAATTTGAAGCAGGCCACCGCTTTGAACGATAAAGTGATTGCCGTGAAACTCACCGACGATGGCTTGTTCCTGAACCAGTCCCGGGTGGTGAAAACGGACGTCACGGCCACCAATGGCGTCATCCATGTGATCGACAAAGTCCTCTTGCCGACTGCGTCAGCGGAGGACAGCATGGGTTTTAAGGACAGCCGTGAGCTCATCCAGGCCGCCATAGCCATAGGTGCTCCGATGTATAATCATGGAAACAAAAATGGGTGTGCTGCCGTCTACAAGTTGGTGGCCCGCGCTCTTCTTTCAATGCCTGATACTCAGGTGACGGAAAGCCAGAAAAAGCGCATTCAAGTGGCTCTCATGAAAGTGGAGAATTCACATAGTAGCTCGGACAAAGCGTGGACTTTACGCGATGTTTTTGATGGCATAATGGCGGCAAATAACTAGACCTCCTGCGTTGCCCATGAGTGAAAAACCGTTCCCAGATGCTTGTGAAAGACCTTTTCTTCCGCATGTGGCACGTGGCGAATCCGGGGCAATGCAACTATGCGTGGACGCTTACGGCAATCTGGTTTGGAGTGTTGTCCGTAAGTATCTGGGTAACCATCACGAGGCTGAAGATGTTGTCCAGGAAACCTTTGCTGCGTTATGGAAATCAGCCGGTCGATTCAATGGTTCGCTGGCGGCGGAACCGACATTTGTCGGCCTGCTGGCCCGCCGCAGGTCCATCGATTGGCTGCGCAGGAAAGGAAGACAACCGGAGTTGCTACCAATGACGGATGATCTCGAGGAGGCCAATTACTACACGCAAACCTCCGATCAGGCCCTTGACGGACGGCTTGTCATGGAGACGTTGGCCACGCTGGGAGATGAACTTTATTCGTTATTTAAGCTTCATTTTCATGATGGGCTTTCGCATCAAGAAATCGCTGGGCAATTGCAGATCCCCGTGGGCACTGTCAAGACGCGGCTTCGGCAGGGGTTGATCGAATTGAAAAGGCGGGTGACGGGTTTGAATGACAGAGGAGGAATGAACCGATGACTGACGCACCACACAAAGATCACGAGCGCTTTGAATGGCTGGAGGCTGGTCGCGCACTTGGCGATCTCACCACTGATGAATACAAGGAGTGGAAAAAACTGTCCGCGAAGTATGGTTCAGATCAGGCATATGGAATGGACTACGCGGCCTTGGTAGGGACATTGGAAAGAGAATTCACATCTCCCGAGTTAATGCCTAGAACGGTAAAATCTGCCGTGCTCGAAGCAGCGACTGTCTCCGATAAAAAGGTCGTCACACAAGGGCCATGGGTGCAACGCTTCGGCGGTTGGGCATTGGCTGCATGCTTGGCTGTTTTGGCAGTGATTTTATTCGTCCAGAAAAACGATTTACCAAACGGAAAAACTCTGTTGGCGGAGGTTCAACGGCAAAAAGACGTTTTCCGTGTCGAATTCCAAGGTGACGATAAGTATCCCGGAGTGACCGGACAGGCGTATTGGAGCGATCATCTGCAAAATGGGGTGATCGTTCTGCAGGGACTTCCCGCCAATGAGCCATTACGCAGCCAATACCAGCTATGGATCGTCGACAAGAATCGCGACCGATATCCGGTAGATGGCGGCGTCTTTAATTACTCTGGCCGAGACGGTTCAACGATTATTTCCATCGATGCCAAATTACGGGTAGATACCCCGGAAGCATTTGTCATCACCGAGGAACCCCCCGGGGGGGTCGTTGTTTCCAAGCAGGATCGCGTGGTCGCCGTTGCTCTGGTAAATCAAGCTAAAGAGGGGTAAATCCTGCCTCACTGAAGATTCACGGGGGAACTAGGGGTCAGGCTTGAATGGCACTAACTTAAGCGACAATACCCCAAAAAAGCAAAATATAACATTAAATTGTAATACCTTGTTTAAAAGCGGCTTAATTTGCGATAGATCTGAAGGAGCGACCTGCATTTGGAAGCCCAAAACCGCCTTAAGTTAGCGCCATTCAACCCCTAGTTCATTGAGTCGAAAGTATCTCAGTCATTCTTATATGCGCTTTGGCCCATGGCAACAAGGAAGTTATCTATCACAGATAGATCCGCAATCGCCAGACTGCTGATTTTGCGATGGAGGGCGTCCTGAAGATCGTTGCTCTCGCCTTCATCCACCCCTCCTATGTTTACATAGCTCCAAATCAATGCTGTGGCTACAGTCGGCAAGAGGACTCTTGAAGGAGAATACGTTTTCTTCCAGCAATTCCTGAACCCTCGCCGACTGGAAAATTCCTCGAATCCGTTATCGAACAGTTCGCGCTCCTCCAAATCAAATCTGGGAATTCGAAAGTCTGGAAACCTTGGAACAAGAATTTCTTGAATAATGTCGTAAACTGCGTTTTGGAACCGGGGTTGATGCCAGATGCCCAGAAGCCAACCATCTGGTGTTAGCAAGGAGTGAATACGACTGTAGAAAAACTCTTTGGGTATCCAATGGATTGCAGATGCAGAAGCCACAAGATTATACCTGCATCGGGTTTGAAATCGCTCAAATTCAGTTTCATGCACTGCCACTCCCTCGCAAGAAGCGAACCTGCTTCTCAGAACATCTGCAAAGCTCTTCCCGGGTTCGATGCAATCCAAACGAGAGGATAATCTCGCCAACTCTCCCGTTGCCTGCCCAGTTCCGCTGCCAATCTCCAAAACGCTATCGAGCTTTGGGCTGTGTGCGAAGGCTGCTCTCATTGTATAAGTGGCATCGCGATATAAATCAATCGGATACGTAGGCCTGCCCAAGTCATATTCAGTCGGGACAAGCGCAAATGCCGATTTCCCAGAGATGTCATCGTTGAAATACATATGCAGAACGCTAACGAGAAGCCACGGCGAAGTAAAGAGGCGGGTTTGTGGAAGCGTTAAAGGGGTCGGGCAAAAAATATTGACATGATTTCCGTCTTCGTCACCCTTTTCGCTAACTCTTTCGAGTTGTTTAAAGGGCGGTTTGAAAAATAGCAACCCTTTTTCTATCATGTAAATGGCACGCTTATTGCTGAGTATCTTTTTGATGAAATCATACCAAGTTTCCTTTTTC
>JBIJCR010000061.1:0-13613 GCA_044344595.1 Terrimicrobiaceae bacterium | reverse complement strand
GCCGTAGATTTGGACATCCCAGTTCTTCCAGCCCGTGTCGATCGAGTAGTTCCAGCCTTCGCTTTCGAGGGCGCTGATTGTTTCCTTGAGCAGGAGTTCTCGTCCATGGCCATTCTCGCTCCAGAAGCGGAGGTTGGTGATGCTGCCACGCGAGCGTTTGAAGTCTTTTTCCTGCGTGGCGATGACCGCCGGAGGAGTGCGCTTGAATTTGAGCCAGGTGAAATAGCGGGCCCATCCACGCACGAGCGGTTGGGCCAATGCGAGGAATGCGACGAGCAGGCGTGCCGGAACTGTGTCGTGCTTGGCCTCCAAGCGCGCATGGATCATATAGGAAAGGGCAACGAGCAGTGTTCCTCCAAACATGAGATAGGGCACAATCCGCAGGAAGGGGACCGGGATGGACGCCGCAAACACCAATGCCGTCAGCGCAACCCACTCGATGCTGCTCAGGTAGGCGGCGACATCCGACTGAGGGGTGGGGTAGATGGATTGGAAAAGCCCCTCGCCAAAGATGCCGTGATAAATAATCGGCTTGTTGATGAGCCAGGTGAAGCGTGGCGCGCCGTAAATCTGGCCTTTCCACTTGGCTGTGCCTGTCGGGCCGAAGAATACAAGGTGCTGGAATCGCAGCATTGATTCAGCCTCGCCGTAGCCTTCCTGCTGTTTGCGGAAGGCTTGCAAAGTGAAGCGACGGTAGTGCCAGACGATCGCGGCCGGGCTGAAGGCGATCACACCACCGCTTTGTTGCAGGCGCCAGCAGAAGTCCACATCATCACCTGCCTTGCGATATTCTGGATCGAAGCCGCCCACTTGGTTGAACGCCCAGCGGTGAAATGCCATGTTGCAGCCAGGGATGTGCTCTGCCACAACATCGGTGAGCAACACATGGCTCGGACCTCCGGGAGCCGCAGCCACGCAAGCCTGAACCCAGTTTTCCGCAGGTGGCGAAATGTTTGGTCCGCCGACTCCAGCAAAGTCGCCGCTTAGCAGTGTGCCAATGAGATAGTAAAGCCAGTCTGGATCCGCCATGCAGTCGCTGTCTGTGTAAACAATGACATCCCCCGTGGATTCATGGGCGCCGACATTGCGGGCGAAGCTCAGGCCTTTGTTTTCTTGGCGGATGTTTTTGATCCAAGGATGACGCGCCGCGATTTCTTGCGTGTCATCCTTGGAACCGTCATCCACCAGGACGACTTCGTAGTTTGGATAATTGATGTCCTTGAGCGAAGTCAGGCAGCGGTCGAGCGTCTTGCCGCCATTGTATGAGCAGACGATCACCGAGGCTTTTGGATACTCGCGCAGCTTGACACGCGAGGTCATGGAGCCTTCACCGAAGAAGAGGCTCTTAACGGTCTCAAACGCCGGTTTTTTTGTACGGTCGCGCCGCACCAAGCCGAATGCCCAATCTAAAATTTCCTGTCCGCCGCGGAACCATTCGTCCGTCCAAGCATAGACAATCGTGCCGGCGAGACCCCCGCGAACGACGCTTTCGATGTGCCAGCGTAGCATCTCCTCCTGTTCCTCCTCGGGATGCCGGATCGTATCCATACCAAATTCGCCAAGGATGAGTGGCTTGTCATCGGCGAGATTTTGAAGGCGCGCCAAGTAGCGGTCGAAATCATCCTGCCGATGCAGGTAGACATTGAATGTCACGAAGTCGCTGTTTTGCGGCAGGAGATATTCGGTGGGCGGATAGCTGGCGTAGGAGAAAAGCGCACGAGGGTCCTCCTCTCGACCGATACTGATCAGTTGCTCGACGAATTCCGTAACCTGACGCGCACCAAGCCAGCGCACCATGGTCGTCGGAATTTCATTTCCGACCAGATAACCGAAGACGGCCGGATGCCCTGCGTTTTTGCGCACCCCGTCTCGCACCGCATTTTTCGCCTGGTTGCGTATTTTCGGGTTGTTGAGAAACTCCAGATGCTCTGCCCATGGGATCGATATCAGAGCACGAATGCCCCGCGAGGCGCACAGATCTAAGAACCAGCGGGGCGGCACATAGTAAATCCGCACGAGGTTCACGCCAGCCTCGACCATCATGTCGAAATCCTTGGCCGCCGCCTCGGGAGTTCCAAAGTGGTCGCCCTGCGCATCAGGCGCAAACGGACCATAAGTCACCCCCTTGATAAAAAACTTTTTATCCCCCTCGAAGAAAAACTTGGCGCGCACGCGCACTGGCTGAGTCTCAGTCACGATGGATGGTATAAATTGCCGCTAAAAAAATGCGAGAGCGTATTTTGAGGCAAAAGACCACGCGAGAGCATGCAATAAACAGCATTGCTTTGCACTCACAGCGAAGGCACTTCGACATGTAACTCAGCGTCTCATGACCGCGCAGCAACACGAATCTTAACTTTGGGATGGGCATCTTCTGGCATGCCCCATTTTTGCAACCGCGTTGTGACGTGGGGCAAAGTGTGTAGTACTCGTCGAAAACTGATCCAGAATTTATGAGAGATAGCGGCGTGGAGCGCGCAAGTAACTCTGAAGAAAAGACACACATCGGAAGGAATCATAAGAAAGCTGCATGAAGCCCAAGGGATTATCGCGGCAAGCAAAGAAGTCGAGATTTCCATTCGAACCATTTGCGTTAGCATGGCGACCTGGCAGCGATGGAAGATTCTCTATGGCGGCATGAAAAAGGACGCCTTCAAGCGGCTCAGGGAACTGAAAAAAGACAATGCGCGGCTCAACCAGGATGTGGCGGACATTACGCTCGATAGGGCACTCCTTGAGGAAACGCTGAGGGTGTCGGGGAGGGAAGAGCGTGATGGTTACCGCACGGTCTGGCGCCATCAGCGCCGCAATGTTTGGGAGGATAATCACAAGCGGTTGCAGCGAATGGGTGCGAGCCGCAGAAATCATGTATGAAGCTACGATTTTGGTTTCGACCAAATCGAAGGAGTCGGCGCTTGAAATGGCCCGTGGTTCTCGACGAATACATACGCGAATGCCTTGCCCTGGAGTTGGATCACGCCATGGGAGTCGGCGCAATTTTTATTCTGTAAAAGTTTGCGATTAATTTTGGGTTGGGTCAGCAGGGTTCATGTTGAGGTAGGTTTTCCCGGTGAGCCAATCTTTGTTGATTTAGCAGAGGAGAGCGGAGGTGAGGCGGAGAAGGGAGGCTTCGTTTGGGAAGAGGGAAGCGAAGCGGGTTCTGTGCTTGAGTTCTTGGGTGACGCATTCGAGAGCATTTCTTATGCGCATTACTCGCTGGAGGGGATGAATCCGGTGGATTTTGCGGCACGCTGTCTTGCTGCACTTCGGCTTACGACCTGAACTCCGCAATACAGCGAAACCAACCCGAAAGACCAGCCAATCCTCTCATAATAATTGGATGAAATTTCCGGGGCACTCCATGACAACCCTGTCGAACCTGATTAGAGAAATATCTGGGGATTAATTTTTGCAACGCAAGACTCTTTGCCAAGAAGCCAAGATGTGAGTCATTGTCACTTCATGATGGAGCGGTGTTTTTTTGGGGTAAAGTTTAGGCAGCGGGACAACTAATCCTTTTCAAGGATCCAATCGGCGTTAGGTAGCAAGAGCTGCCACTCATCTTTGAAGATATTCAACTGGGCGTGGAAGCGGAAGTTTGATCTGCTTTTTGCCAGGTCGCGCAGTCGGTCGCGAGTGTCTTTTTCAGGGCTGAAGAGTTTGTAGGAGATGCCATTGAGATTGACAGTGACAACACCGCGTTTGCCAACTTGGGCTTGGGCGTCAATGAGGAAAATTTTGCCGAGCCATTCGGGTTTGCGGAAATCGGTGTTGGGCGGTTCGTTAGCGGGAATGATGGCTGTAGCGAGGATTTCTTTCAGAGAAACTCCGCGCACAAGTGGGATATTTTCCGGATCAGGGGTGGAGGGATTGGTTAGTGGCATCCATTGGTCTTTGCACTTCGTTTCGGCAACACGGAATCGAGCTAGGAGGGGAAAGTGGTCGGAGAATCCGGAGGGATTGGTGCCGCGCGACCAGCGGAGTGGGCGGCCCAGCGAGTCGGCGTTGAAAGCGGGAATCGCAAGCACCTCGAAACTGTTATCCTGATATTGTAGGCCTTTATTGTCGTAGAGACCTCTGGAGACGATGAGGTGCATAAGGGTTCCCCATTCGTTCTGGTAAATATCGCTGCCACGTTTTTCGACCGGGAGCTCAAACCAGAGATTGTAGAGATCCGCCTTGCCGCTTTCGAGGGCGGTTTCGTTGCCCTGCGAGCCGAGCACTTGATTGATACCGGATTTTTTGAAGTTGGGATAGCGGAGCGTCTGGTTGTAATGGGAATTGAAATCCCCCGCCAAAATGACATCTGCCGTCGGATCCTGCTTGAAAATTTCGTTCAGCCGATCGCGGAGTGTGCGGGCATTTGCCATGCGGATGCGTTCGTTGTCGATATCACCAGCGCCGGATTTCCAGTGGTTCGCAAAGACTGTGAGCGGATGGCCGTTCACATCGAGTTGGGCTTCGAGAATGGCGCGGGCATTGAGCGTATGGTGGGTTTTTACGGCTGTGACGGGGAAGCGGGAGATGATGACATTTTTGACGGAACGATAGTGGCTTTCCTGATGACAAACGGGAGGCTCGTCAGGAACGACCAAATGATATTGTCCGAGTCCTGCGTCCTCCAGAGCCTTGAGGAGCCAAAACTCAGCAGGCAGCGAGGCAGTCGCTGGCGGCAGCGGGGATGTGCAAAGAAGCTTCTCGAGCGTGAGGGCATTGACTGATACCAGCCAATCCATAGCCTTCAGGCCCTTAGCGTCTGGGGTTTGATCGATTTCGATTTCGTTCAGGATGACCACATCTGGACCTCGTCCGGCATCCACCGTGGAGAGTACCTTGGCAGCATTACGGGCCTTCACCAAGAGATGACGAGGAGTGTATTTATCAGGACCATAATCCTCGTAGCTTGCTGTCCCGTCGAGATCGAAGAAATTCTCCACATTGTAAGCTACGACGGAGAATCCCGATACTCGTGCTGGAAGTATGAAAACGAGCAGGACGAGAATGGCGGCGAGATGTCGTATGGTCATTGCCAAGGCGAATCGGAGCGATAAAGAATGGAGCGCTTTCCTAGGGCAAAATCAAACGCTGTATTGCAGCGCCATCGAGCGGGCGATGGATGCGATGCGCTCGCAGAGTTCATGCGGCTCGAGAACCTTGGCATGGGTCCCCCACCCCAGAATCCAGTTTTCCAAATCGGGAGCGAGGCCGACTTCGAGTGTGAGTTCGGCACCGCCGCCGGCGATGGGTTTGATGCGTTGGGATTTGTGCCAGACCCGCTCGGAAGCGAGGCGTGCGGCAAAGGCGTCGAGGCGCACGACTACGCGAGTAGGCTTGGGCGTCTCAAAGGCCGAAAAGCTGGAAGCCATCATTTCGCCTATGGAGAAATTTTGCGGGCGCTGGAAAATGAACTTCAGCAATTTCGGGTTGCTCAGGCGGGTTAACGCGAAGGTGCGAATGCCGGCGCGGACGAGGTCATTGCCGATAAGGTACCACTGATTGTCGATGCAACCTAGATGGTAAGGTTCCACGCGGCGGCGCTCGGATTTTTTACCAGTTAGTTTGAAGTAATCGAACTCCACCGTGCGCTGCTCCAGCACGGCCTGGGAGAGGATGTCGAAGACACGGAGCTCCTGAATCGCGTATCCGACCGGGCGGAACGAGATGGCGGCATTCAAATCCTGAAAGGAAAAGAAGCCCTCATCCTCCAGATTGGAGGTCATTTTTTGGAAGGCGGACTTAAGTGGCTTCTCAAAGACAGTGCCCTTGTATTGCTCAAGGGATTTCTGAGCCACTAGGAGGGCAACGATCTCGCCCTCGGTAATGGTCATTTGCGGAAAGGCGCAAACCGGCTTTGTATAGCAAAAACCTCGGTTGAGAGCATTGTAGGCAATCGGGAGGTGCATCTGATCCCGCATGAAATCGATGTCGCGCATTACCGTCTTGCAGGACACCTCGAACTCCGCTGCCATGGAGGTGCAGTTCGGATGTGCATTGCGGCTGATGAGATCGTGAATGCGAAGCATTCGGGCCATCGGAGGGCGCGAATGTTGCTCCACGCCGAATCTCCGCGTGCGGCGGCCCTTTTTGGGACTGGTAAAGGGTATCTCGGACTCGCCAGCCAAAGCGACCTGCTTACCGGAGGTGAGGTCAGTCATGGCTTTTAATCTGGGGGGATTTCCCGACGCCAAAGCCATATTCGTAGACCAATGCGCCGCCATAATGACCGGCTTGAGCGACATGGTAGGTGGTCATGAGTGCAACCAAAGCACTAGCTGCGGCTAGGACGTTTCTCACCAACCGCCAGCGTGCAGTCATAACAGTGAGCACAGCAAGGAATGCTGCAGCGAGTGATAAGTTGCGGACGCGCTTGCCAGCATGTTCGTGATTTTTAAAGAACTGATGCAATTCGCCGTTTATCTTGGGCAGTCGATGTTCCTCACGCTCGCCGGTTTGCACTGCGACGACCGCTCCGGCGGCTCCGAGAAAGAGAATCAAGGCAGTGGGAATAGCCCATCTTGGAAAAACCACAGCCAGAAGAGACAAACCAGCTCCAACCAACAAAAGGGCAATCGGAAAATGTACAACCGCAGGATGCAATGGCTCAGGGATGGGTATCATGCGCAATCTATTACAATGCGCACACCACGCCGCAAAGAGGAATCCGTGCTTGGTCGGACAACACCCCATTTCTTGAGGCGGCAGACAGGTATCTGCTGAATGGCCAGAACTGATGACCAAAGAAAAACCTCACATCGAATCGCGCAGAGCGAGAGAAGTTAACCCCTGGTTATGAAAGCGAACTCTCCTTGGCCGGGCAGCCCCTCACCACTGGGAGCGACATGGGACGGTGACGGTGTGAACTTCGCCATTTTTTCAGAGAACGCCACGCTCGTGGAACTTTGCCTCTTTGATTCGACCACTGACGAGATCGAGAGCGCCCGCCTTGTCCTTCCGGAAAAAACAAACCAGATCTGGCACGGCTATCTGCATGGGGCCGGTCCCGGGCTGATCTATGGCTACCGGGTCCACGGGCCTGAAAATCAAGCGTTGGGCCATTGCTTCAATCCGCAAAAAGTCCTGCTGGATCCTTATGCAAAAAGCATCGCTCGAACTTTCGCCCATGGCGTTGCGACCACCGATCCCCTTCAGGATAATGCAGCCACGGCTGCCCTCGGGAGGGTTATCGACCCGTCATTCCACTGGAACGGGACGGCGCCACCGGCGACGCCCTGGCATGAGACAATCGTGTATGAGGCGCACGTGAAAGGCTTCACGAAACAACATCCCGCCGTGCCTGAAAATTTGAGGGGCACCTATGCCGGCTTTGCCTCGCCTGCCGCGATCGAGCACTTCACATCCCTCGGTATCACGGCAGTCGAATTGCTCCCGGTGCACTACCACATCGATGAGGGTCGACTGGTCGATGCGGGACTGGTGAATTACTGGGGCTACAACACGCTCGGCTTCTTTGCACCAGACCCGCGCTATTGCTCGAGCGGACCTGAAAATGCCGTGAACGAATTCAAGGAGATGGTACGTGTCCTGCACGCAGCAGGCATAGAGGTCATATTGGATGTCGTTTACAACCACACCGCCGAAGGCGACCACACCGGACCTGTGCTGTCCATGCGGGGCATCGACAATTCCTGCTATTACCGTCTCGCTGAGGACCGCAGCCGTTACATCGATTTCACGGGTTGCGGGAACTCGCTCAATGTCGCACACCCGCATGTACTGCAACTCATCATGGACTCGCTCCGATACTGGGTTTTGGAAATGCATGTGGATGGTTTTCGTTTTGATCTGGCCAGCGCGCTGGCGCGCGAATTGTGGGACGTTGACAGGCTCGGATCGTTCTTTGACATCATTCACCAAGATCCTGTCTTGTCGCGGGTGAAGCTCATTGCCGAACCTTGGGATTTGGGGCCAAACGGATATCAGGTCGGCAATTTTCCGGTCCTTTGGAGCGAATGGAATGGTCGATACCGTGATTGCTTGAGGAGGTTTTGGAAAGGGGATGGAGCCACAGTCGGCGAGTTGGCAACGCGCCTTTCGGGCAGTAGTGACCTTTATCTACACAATGGCCGCCGACCTCATGCGAGCCTGAATTTTGTGACCTGCCACGATGGGTTCACACTCGCGGATCTAGTTTCGTTCAATACCAAACACAATGAGGAAAACCAGAACTCCAAATCTGACGGAACAGATCAAAACGACAGCTGGAACTGCGGCATCGAGGGGCCATCCACAGACCCCGCCATTCACGCACTGAGGCTTCGGCAACAGAAGAACTTTCTATGCTCACTTTTCCTTTCACAAGGTGTTCCCATGTTGCTGGCCGGGGATGAATTCGGGCGCACGCAATGTGGTAACAACAATGCCTACTGCCAGGACAACCCCATCTCATGGCTCAACTGGAATCTTGACGAAGAACGCCGGGCTCTACTGTACTTCGTGCGACTCCTGATTGATCTCAGACGCAAGCAACCCGTATTTCGACGCAGACATTTTTTTCAGGGACGCGCGATTCATGGCACGGACATCAAGGACCTATACTGGATTCGGCCTGACGGCATGGAGATGTCCGAAGTGGACTGGAACTCTCCGCATGTGCGCTGCCTCGGCATGGGACTTCTGGGCGACCAAATCGTAGAGTGCGATGAGCGCGGGCAACCGGTACGAGGAGATTCGTTTTTGATTCTAATGAATGCTGGGGATGCAACCGTGCCTTTTTGCCTTAGCGCACGCCAACGGCAAGTTTCGTGGACACTTGTACTCGATACATACGATGGCGTGAACTCCTTGCAGGAGGGCACCTTTGCACACATGGCCGAGTATCAGCTTCAATCTCGCTCGCTTGCCGTCCTACAACCGCACTATGTGCCTTTTACGTAGGATTAATTGCGCCGACATTAGGCTTCTAAATTCCTGCTGCAAGAGATATTCAGATCACGCTAATCATCAAGAGTTTTCGAAGTATAGCTGTTCATTGCGGGAAAATCTTTTCAAGAAAAGCGCCCCAAAACAACCACAGGATACAAGAATGGCGGGGATGCACGAAATTACATAGTCGCCCCTGAAAAACCCTCACGCTGGCAGCGGCGAACGAAAAGTCCGACATTCTTGCGCCCAATTTTGGATTGCTGAAACAAGGGCAAAAAAAACCTGCCTCATCCAGAGGCTCAGGTTCGAGGCCGCTGCTGCCAGAAGCAGGTTCATCGCATCGCCGACTTGGCCCTTGAGGAAGTTGCGGCCCAAGCGGAAGTCGCTTTTCAGATGCCCGATTCGTGGTTCGATCGCCGCCCGCCTGCGAAATCGCGCTTTCGCTTTTCGTTTCTCGTAAGCGGTGGCGTTCTTTTTCGGCCTGTTGGGAGTCACAATCTCAGTTGTGCCACAGTGCGTTTGGCTCGAAATCCCTTGTCCCCGATGACTACTGCGGGCCGGTATCCTGACACCCTCTCAACCTGCGCAAGCGTTGGCTCCAATGCGTGGCCGTCGTAGTCGTTCTTCGGTAGACTGTAGGCTCCCAAGATCACTCCGTTGGTTTTTCCAACCACCAGCGATGCCTTTGCTCCGAACTCATACTTTTTGTGCTCCTTGCCCTTGCTCATGCAGTAAACCTCCGGCTCGTGCAGGGAGTAGATTTTGTCACCATCCCCACGCTTTTGATTCAAAACCCGTACAGCTGTTTCCAGCTAGCGCCGGTCTTTTGTTTCCGCAGGCAAGCCGGCATCGAGTTGTCGCACGACCTGTCCGGCGATCCTCCTCAAGCGTCTCGCCGCCTTGCGCGCTGCAACCGCTCAGCCCTTGGTTCGGCGCCCGAGTTGTGCGGCTAAAAGTTTCGGTACCGTGCGCTCGAAACTCTGACGCAATTTGACTACATGCTTGTTCGCCAGTTTCACTCCCCCTCGAACAATCTTGGCCGCCAGTTTCGTATCCGTCGGGAAGGTGATATTCTCTTGATTAGGCGTCGCCTCACCTTTCAGGCTGCCTGCGGCAGTCTATCTCCGCTGCGCTTCGATTCCTGGACTGTGGTATCAACAACGACCTCTTTTTCCTTGGCCTTCTCGCCCTGCAATTCAGTTGTGGAAGCCAATATCGGCTCCGCGCCGTCCTTGCCGATGCGTTTGCGAAAATGTGTCAACTCGCTCGGATCGCATGGCAATCCCCAGCTCATCTCCTTCTCTCCGCAGAAATATTGCGCGTAAGCGCTTTCGCTCCAAAACTCCACCACCTCTTGATCACTGAGGTTCCTCAAACTTTTGAGCATGAGAAGCCCCACCATACGTCGAATCGGCAAGGCCGGACGCCCTTCCGCGCAGTAAAGAGAACCAAATGCCTTTTCAAAACCCTTCCAGTCGATAGCCTATGAGTAAAGCAGACGGCGCGGATCGAGCTGTTTTTCCAAATCGGGGAGTAAAAAGGAAGTTTGGGCGGTGTCCGAAGAGGCTGGTTTCATTGACGCGGATTGCAGGGATTTAAGTGTGCGGGCGGTTTTTGCCTGCAATCTAACACAGCAAGCATTGTGCATATTACATTCAAAAAGAATTATTTAATATGTTTTTTAGTGCAAACTAAATATGCTTTTTACTAAACTAGTTGCTAGCAGAAATTTAATTTAGCTAAAGGAAAAATCTAGCAAAATTTGTGTGAAATTTTTGAAGAAACTTAGCGCATCATCGGCACACCGTCGCGCAGGAGCTGCTCGACAAAGCCGGTGTGATATTTGCCTTGTCGGAAGGACTCGTTGTGCATGATTGCTTGTTGAAATGGAATTGTGGTCTTGATTCCAGTGATCATGTATTCGTTGAGAGCCCGCGACATTCGTTTAATGCAAGCAGTGCGACCGGAGGCGGTGGCAATAACTTTGGCAATCATCGAATCGTAATTAGATGGAATCGGGTAGCCGGCATAGGCGTGGGAGTCGATGCGAATGCCTCGCCCGCCTGGTGCGTAGTAGAGGTCTATGTTGCCTGGACAGGGTTGGAAATTTTTCTCTGGATCCTCGGCGTTGATTCGGCATTCGATCGCGTGACCTCGAGGCTGGGCCTCAACGACATAGCTACTCAGATGCTCACCTGCGGCCACTTGGATTTGCTGCTTCACGAGGTCGCATCCATAAACCTCCTCGGTGATGGGATGTTCGACCTGAATGCGGGTGTTCATTTCCATGAAGTAGAAATTCCCGTCATCGTCCACGAGATACTCGATGGTGCCAGCATTTGTGTAGCCGACGCTTTGGCAGAGGCTGATCGATGCATCACCCATTTTTTTGCGAAGCTCGGGAGACATGAGTGGCGAAGGGCACTCCTCGACAATCTTCTGGTTACGTCGCTGGAGTGAGCAATCGCGCTCACCGAGGTGGACAACTCGGCCGTGATCGTCACCAAAGACTTGGAACTCAATGTGGTGTGGATTGACAATGAATTTCTCGATGTAAACCGCACCATTTCCAAATGCTTTCTCCGCCTCCATCCGGGCGGCGTGATATCCTTGCACCAAACTGCCTTCGTTGCTTGCAATGCGCATACCGCGACCGCCGCCACCGGCAACAGCTTTAATCATAACCGGAAAGCCAATTTTTCTGGCGATGCGGAGAGCCTCGGCTTCGGTATCAATCGTGCCGTCGCTGCCGGGCGAAATCGGAACGCCAGCCTTGCGGGCACAATCACGGGCGGAATTTTTATCGCCCATGAGGCGAATTGCCTGCGGCCTGGGACCAATAAACTTGATGTTGCAACTGGCGCAGACTTCAGCGAAATGCGCGTTCTCAGCCAAAAATCCATACCCGGGATGGATCGCGTCGGCGTCGGAAATCTCAGCAGCGCTGATGATGCGGTCAATCTTGAGATAGCTCTCAGAACTAACGGATGGCCCGATGCAAATGGCCTCGTCGGCGAGTTGCACATGGAGACTGTGGATGTCGGGCTCCGAGTAGATAGCAACCGATTGGACGCCCAGTTCCTTACAGGCTCGAATGATACGAAGAGCAATTTCGCCGCGATTGGCGATCAGGATTTTTTTAAACATGGCGGGGTGGCCGAGGGATTACTTCAGGCGGAAGAGGGTCTGTCCAAACTGCACGGGCTTGCCGTTCTCGGCACAGATTTCCGCGACGATACCAGAGACCTCAGCCTTGACCTCGTTCATGACTTTCATAGCTTCGATAATGCAAACAACGGTATCCGGCGTCACTTGCTGGCCGACCGTGAGGAATGAAGGAGTATCTGGTGATGGAGCGGAGTAAAAAGTGCCAACCATGGGGGATTTGATTTCGATCCCACCCGAGGCTGCTGCGGGAGCCGAAGTCGAAGACGGGACTTCTGCAGCGATGGCCGGAAGTGCGTTTGACTCGCTGACCGAAAAAACCGGTTGATTGGTGACAAACTGGGCGGGGCCGACGGCACCGGCTGTCTTAAGAGTGATTTTGAAGCCTTCCCGCTCCATTTTGAAAACGGCGACGCCGTTTTTCTTCATGAGGTCTATGAGTGTGCGAATTTCTTTGATGTCCACGGTAGAGGTAGGTTTTTAACTGAGTCAGCATGATGTCACGCGACTTCTTGCGTGGTCAAGACATGGAATTGCCGAGAGAGCAAACTGGGACTAAGCTGCCCGAATGAATTCAGTGGGCATGAGAAGAAATACGTCGCGCTGGGAGACGGCAACGGCGCTTCTTGCATCGCTGCTCGTCCATCTTTTTTTTCTGCTGGCAGTGGCTTTTTTCATTTTGAAAGGAGCTGACATACGCAAAGAAACGAGTGCCGTTCTGGAACAACCGCCGCGGCTCACTATTCTTCCCATGCCTCCGGCTTCGAAGGCACCCCCCCGATTTGTGAGCACTCCACTTCAGGAAAAACTCACTAGACAACCAAACAAGGACGCGGCTTTTGAATCGGATAATGATTCCATCGCAGCGAGCGAAGCCGAACCGACTGGTCAGGAGGCGATGCCATCCATCGAAGGCCGCGAGCACCAAGGCCTCGATCTGCGTGACCAGCGTTACGCGGCAGGGAAGCGACAAACTCAGGCAGCACCAGCAGTTCAACCCGCCGAACAATCCATGCCAGAGCCAGAGGCATCCCCCACCCCTCGACTAGAAACCAATCTGGCTCTCCTTGAAATGCCAAAACCAACTCCCCAGCCAACACCAGCCCAAAAGGCAACAACAGCAACTCGCCCCAGCCAGAGCTCGGAATCCGGTTTCCAACCCGAAACCCGCGTGACTCGTCTGCGCGGCAATGTATCAAACCGTGGCAAAGCATCGCTGGAAGCGAATGCCACTCCACTGGGGCGCTATAAAAAACAGGTCTCCGACGCCATTGGCTCGAGATGGTATTACTATGTGAATTCGCAAATGGGCCTGCTGAACATCGGCACGGTGGATATCCGCTTCATCGTAACACCCGAGGGAAAAATTAAATCCCCGCGAGTGCTATCAAACTCCTCTAATGAGAGCTTTGCTTCCGTCAGCCTTGCTTCGGTAGTGCAGGCTGAAGTTCCCCCCATGCCGCCGGAAGTCGCCAAGCTGATCGAAAACGGTCGCCTCGAAATCGACTTCTCGTTTACGATCATCGGCCACTGATGATATCTCAAACGACGCTTTCGGCAATTGC
>JBIJCR010000057.1:0-14116 GCA_044344595.1 Terrimicrobiaceae bacterium | reverse complement strand
TCATGGTGCTGCTGGTTTTGCTTTCGATCCTGACACTCACATCGATTTTGCTTCGCGTCTGGCGGCTCCGCGAAAGAGCAATTATTCCCAGACAGGTCGTGGAAGCCGTCAATGACCTGCGGCCCGGACACACACTCCAATCCCTGCAGAAGGAAATGGAATGCCATCCCTCGGCCATCTCGCTCATCCTCTCGACACTCATCTCGCATCTGAACTGGTCAAAATCCGAGAATCTGGAGGCCGTTCAAACCTGCGCGAGGCACGAAATCGCCCGCATGGAAAAAGGCCTCGTCATTTTAGAAATCGCCACGGGCACAGGTCCGCTCCTCGGCCTCCTAGGAACACTCTCGGGCCTTGTGGGGATTTTTGCGACACTTGGAAACAACGGCGATCCCGTGTTAGTGGCACGAGGCATTTCTGAAGCCCTGAACACCACCATCGCCGGACTCGGAGTGGCCGTGCCAAGTCTGATTGCCCACAGCTATTTTCAGCGCCGGATCGAGATGCTGGCTATCGAGATGGAATCCATCGCAGCCAGCCTACTCGCCAAGCTCTACCAACCCCAATAGCAGCCAGAACGAAATGCAGTTCCACACCAGAAAACGCCGCAGTCCGTTCATCAATATCGTTTCGCTAATCGATATTTTGGCAATCCTGCTGATTTTTTTCATCGTCACCACAAACTTCCGAAAGCCCCAGCCCCAGCTGCAAATCAATCTACCCGACTCTAAATCGGCCGAAACCGCTGCCGCCGCGCAGAAAGAACCTGCAGTGCTGCGAGTGAAGTCTGAACAGGAAATCACGCTGGATGAAAAACCAGTCACCATAGAAAATCTCACAGCCGCATTGCAAATGATCCGGGAGACTCAACCAAGCCGGGGAATTGCCATGCAAGCCGACCGGGAGGCCCCTTTTGGCGCCGTCGTAAAAATCCTCGACTCACTCAAAGCCGCAGGTCTTCATGATGTGCCTGCCTTCACCCTACCCGACCGCTCAAAATGATTCTTGAAATCACGACTTTTGACCACCCCGCCCTCAGAACGCCAGGCGCCCGTATCGACCAGATTGACGACTCCATCCGCCAACTTGCTGTGGACATGATTGAAACGATGCGGCACGCGGAGGGTTTGGGACTCGCCGCACAGCAGGTCGGGATGCCCCTACAGATGTTCGTTCTCGATGTGCCTCAAATTAAGAAGCGTCCCAGCACTATGCGCATTGGTGGGAAAAGGGTCGATTTCGAGTCCCTCATGCCCCTCGTCCTCCTCAACGCCGAGGTGGAGACCTTCGGCAGGATCCATACTGAGAACGAAGGTTGCCTCAGTTTCCCGGAGCTCTCAGCAAATGTTTCGCGCCAACTCTCGGTTCGAGTGAAAGCCCTCTGCCTCGATGGAGCCAGCATCGAATTCGAAGCTGACGGCCTCCTCGCGCGCGCCGTTCAGCATGAACTCGACCACACGCATGGCATCCTCTACATCGACCGCGCCATTCCAGAGGACCGAATGGATTTCGCAGATGATATCCAGCGCCTCGTCCGACCGATCGTCTAAACCAACCGCGCAGTTGCCAATTCCACCGCGAGTCGAATCGCGTGACGCGTACTATCAGGCCTCGCAAGCCCTCGACCCGCAATATCAAAGGCCGTTCCGTGATCCGGACTCGTGCGAATAAATGGCAAGCCAAGCGTGACATTCACACCTTCGTGAAATGCGTGCAGCTTGAGGGGAATGAGCCCCTGGTCGTGATACATGCAAAGAACCCCGTCAAAGTCGCGTTCCACGACCCGGTGAAAAAGAGTATCTGACGGCAACGGCCCGACAAAGTTCCCCATGTGGCTTAAACAAGCCACCGCAGGTGCGATGATATCGATTTCCTCACGCCCCATATCGCCCTGCTCGCCCGCATGTGGGTTTAATCCAGCCACAGCAATGCGCGGATTTTTTTTGCCTCTTAGAATCAAAAAATCCTGCAACAAGCGACCGACCCGCACAATTTCTTCAACACTTAGCAACGAAGCGACTCGTGCCAACTGAACATGCGCAGTCACGAGGGCCACGGTCAGCGACCCGCCAGTCAAGCACATTGCAAAATCCTCCACTTTGGCCCGTGCAGCAAAAAACTCTGTCTGACCTGAAAATTCAAATCCCACGCGATGCAGGGCATACTTGCAGACAGGCCCAGTCACCACAGCCTGAATTTCACCAGCTAATAAACGACGCGCCGCCTCCTCCATAGCCTCTAGAGCAGCTCTGGCTGAAGCATCCGTTGGCTTGCCAGGTATGTGGCCTTTTGTGGAACCAATCAACTCCACGACGCATCTATCATGAATTTCCGCAGAGCCCAAAGCGGCTTGAATGACTTCTGGCCCAATACCGGAGGGATCGCCAAGCGTAATTCCAATGCAAAGTGGAGTTTGGTTCATAAAAAATCTCTCCCGCATAAGCGAGAAGACGCAAAAGAAGGTAAGAAATTAAGAAAATGATAAGAAATTGATTGCCCCAGAAACCGGGCGTTTATAAATTAACGATATAATCAGATATTTGGTTTATATAAAGTTAAGATTAATAATAGCAATTTTTATAATAAAAAAAATTTACACTATCTTTTCTAACCCATGATTCGCTCGATTGTGATAAATTCTAACAATTTTGATCCACTGATGTCCTGACTAAGCCCAATTTTGCAAACGTAAGGTGGCGGCTGGTTCTTGATACATGGACTTGGCAAGTTGACGCATTTGACGAATGCGCTGGCGGGCACCGTTCATCTGCTCCAATTCCGCACTGACTTCTTGCATGGCTTGATTTAGAGCCTGCTTGTTGGATTCGCGTAGGGAATCTGCCGCCTGCAGGCGTTTCTGGAGATGCTCGGATTCCAGAGGTGGCAATTTTAGGTTTGAGAGAATCTCCGTGAGAGCGTGGACGAGATCACCTTGTGCTGGCAAGAGGTCTAAGAGGCTTTCGATATCTTTTCGCTCAATAAAAAAAACCTCCAATCGGAGGTTTTTCTCATAGACGGAAAGCAAACTCTCCAGCCGAGCAGGCAATCCTGGCTGAGAGGCGGGTCTAATTTTCCTAATCAGCATTTTGCTCCGATGCCATGAGCTGGAGCGCCAGCAGCACCAGCTTGCTCTACTGAAGTCTGAAGGAGCATTTGGGCCCATGCATCGCGGATATCCTGCATGAATGTAGCTACTGTTTTAATTTTTTCGCGACTTTTTTCGCGGTTAGCTTGATTGAGATGGTCCTGCATGAAGTCATACAATCGATAGAGATTTTGCGAGAAATCACCACCTTTCTCCATGTTCAATGTAGCCTGAAGCTCTGTGATGATTGCCTGGGTGCGCTGAATGTTGTTGTGAATCTGCTCGTTTTGGCGTGCAAAATTTTCTTCATTGAAACCCAACTCTGCAGCTGCCATGAAACGCAAGGCTCCATCGAAAAGCATCAGGACCAACTCTCCTGGAGATGCTGTTGTCGCGGCTGTTTTACGGTATATACTAAGAGGATTGTTGGATTTCAAAACGGAGATATTTCAACCAAAGTATAATAGCCAAAGAGAATTTCAACAGTTTTTTAAGGAGTAATCTGCCCTTTAAGATTTGACCCGGAGTCGTTGAGTACGGACCCAACAAGCATGGAGGCAATGCCATTCAAGACATTCAGAGAGGGATAAGACGGATCAAGATTCCATTCGATGGCTTTTGTAACCTGACCAGGACGCACCTCAGTTTGGCTATTTTGCCACTCCCGGATCATTTCACGATGTGGAGCTTCCAGAGTATCTGTACCGGATTTTTTATTGACCAGATCGACTTTGTTCACGGCAATAACTGAATCACGGATAGGAATCTCATTGGCTCCGACCTGAGGCACGGACATGTTGCTCTTCGCAGTAGCCGCGTTGACATCAGGCCAAACCGGCGAGTTTTGTGGCAGGATTATTTGTATGTTGTTCATTTGGTTTATTCTTTTTTAATAGTTGTTTAATTCCAGTATAACGAAAATTTGATGTTGTGTCGGGTATCGGATGATTCTTGGAAAGAGTTAGAAATTATTTCCCGCTAAATGTTTTCGCCAGATAAGATGACTGCTGTTGAAAGCCGGACTGTGCTTTTTCCATTGCAATAAAGGAACTTTCAAGTAAGGCGCGCTGAGAAGCGAGACGACGCTCAACGTCTTCAATTTGTTTATCGAGGCTTTTATTCTGATTGGTGATGCTATCGAGTTGCGCCTTGAATCCTCCTGAAGCGATTCCAGTGTCTGATACATATCCACTCAGAATAGTGTCTAAACGGTCGATGAGGCCAGAGCCAGCGGTAGAAAAGTATTCGGCGATGTCGTCAGCCGCCGTCGCGAGTTTAGTCTCTAAGTCGGTGGACTTCGTAAGCGAGATCGTAGGCTCGATGCCGCTGAAGTTGATCCCGAGATCTGAAAGGCGTTGAACACTGCCTGAGATGCCACTTCCAGCTGTATAAAGTGCTGTCCGCAAAGCTCGAGAGAGCGAAGCCAACTCGCGGTTGCCCGAGAGGATAGCACTACTCACTTTTTCGCCGCTGACGGTGATTTTTGTGTATTTCTCGATAGCATTTTGAACAGCGTTGTATTTGTTAATAAAATCATTCAGAGACTCTTTGGCTGCGGTGTAATCGCCAGCGACCGTGAGAGTTTGTTCACCGGTGGAGTTAGCCGTGGCGGTGAGGCCAACGATACCGTGTGCGGTTTCATCAAGAATATTGCTACGGCTGGAGAGCGTACCGCCTCCATTGATAGTAAATGTGGCATCAGCGCCGAGTACGGCTGTTTGCCCGACTAAACCCATTGCAGCGCCTAGTGTTCCCGTGCCGGTATCGCTGATGGTAACGCCCACATTGCCGGTGACTTTGCTAGTGAGGGAAAACTGACCTGCTGCAAGGTCATAGATTGCAGTGACGCCGGCATTGGAGGAATTAATTCTAGTAAGAATATCTTGAATCGTGTCGGTGCTTTGGTAGGCGATGGACTCCCCATTGATGATGAGAGTTTCTTCGACTCCTGGGGTTAATGGAACTAATCCCGAGAGGTTTGAGGAATTGAGGGGCACATTGAGTCTCGGCGCTGCAAGTCCAGGCGCAGTGGTTGCGACCTCGTAAAATCCGCCAACCAGAACACCTGAACCTGACAAACGCATAGATTGGAGAAAATTGCTGGTATCATTTGAGGCGCCTAGCGAGATCGGCGCTCCGGAAGAAAGACGGATTTGATCGCCACTATAAGTTGCAGAGACACCAGTTTGACTCAGGATTTTTCCAAAAATGTCATCGAGGGAATCCGTGGTAGCGATAGTAATCTTCTCGCCGTTGACTGTAAAGTAGCCCGCTTTGAGTGTACGACCTACAGAAATATCCGATATAGCAGCGCTGGTATCAATGTCGGCTACCAAATCTCCCGCACCAATGAGCTTGGAATTTGTAGCGGGGGTGAGGAGGTTAAATTTGTATTCGCCTGCAGGTGTGGCTTTGGTGGCAGACGCAGTCCAGTTTGTATTGGAATCTTTGAATGTAGCAGATTTCTTGAAAAGCGCGTCATCAGAGGCTAGCGCCGACAAGCTAGACTTGAACGTTGAAACAAGGCCCTTGAGTTCGTTGAAGGCATTTGATTTGGATGCCAGCACGCTTTTCTCCTTCACCATGCGGTTCTGCGGAGCACGACTGACTTCGATAAGCTGATCAACGATCGACTTCCAGTCGAACCCTGATGCTAAACCTGATAATGCTAAACCCATAACTTGTGTAATCGACGGATTTTTTTTGAACTTTAGAAAAAAAGAGAACCAATTTACGTAAATTTTATCGAGTTCGGCAATTTTTGACCTATTCAGGATTGCGAAGATACGTCGGCCCGAATTTTACTTAAAAACCATTCATGAGCAGTAGGAAAACTGGAGTTCAGGGTTTATTGGCGATAACTTAAACTCGGTTTGGGCGGTTTCTTCTGAGGAGGTGACCCATGGATTTTCTGGGTTTTGTAAGAAATGCTGCCGTCGCTCACTCTTCCATTGACAAGTCACATCAGGCCCGCATGCGGGATCGCGTCGATGGCCTGTTGCGCCCGCCCGCCGTTTTGGTCAGTAGGCGAAGCTGTTCTCATCGAAGTCGCCCTCCCCGGCGCACTCCTAAATCCGGCAGCAAGGCCTTATGACCTTGAATTAAAATGCTCAAATCTCAAATTAAGCAGATAATTGGTTTTTATAGCAAAATACTTAATTGCGAAATATTTAATTTGCTACGAAAAAAAATTTGTTTTGGTGGAATTACAACTTTAAACTGCCGATTTTAGGATCAAAAGTTGGACCCGAGTGGCTGTGACCCTGTAATTTTTTGAGAATCTAAAGTAGCCTTCTGTCTTAAGCGTACATTCGGCAAGCGTAAGACTACACCCCTGAGTGTTTTTACCTCATGCTTGCCCAAATCTTAGCTGGAGAAAATTTTCTGCCGGAGATTGTTTTGCGTTTCGAGGAGGGCGGCGTAGTCGAATGTTTTGCGGGGTTCCAAGCGGGAGCCCTCGGCGACAGGCGCGCAGCGGGCTGAGAGATCTTCGAGCGATTGCTTTGGGCTGGCTGCAGCCAAGGCTTGGATGGCAGCGCCAAGGGCGGCTCCTTCGGCGCTCTGCATGGTGACTACCGGGTAGCCGAAAATGTCGGCGAGCATCTGGCGCCAAGCGGGGCTTTTGCTTCCGCCGCCAGTGAGTCGGATTTCGGAGGGTGTGAGGCCGAGGGATTCCATGCGGCGGAGGCCGTAGGCCATGCCGAGAGTGACGCCTTCCATCGCGGCCCGGACCATGTGAGCGGGCGTGAGATTTGAGGTGTTCATGCCGTGCAGGACGCCGCAGCCATCAGGGAGATTCGGCGTGCGCTCGCCTTGGAGGTAGGGTAGGAAGAAGAGTCCATCGGCTCCTGCGGGAACGGAGGAAATTTCCTGATCCATGCGGTCGTGGTCCCAACCGAAAAGGTTGCGGAAGGCCTCGGTGGCAACGGTGACGTTCATCGTGCAGAGGAGCGGCATCCAGTGGTTGGCGCTGTCGCAGAATGCGGCAATTTCGCCCTGGGGATCAATGACAGGCTGCGGGGCGCAGGCAAAAATCGTGCCGCTTGTGCCGAGGCTGGCGGTGACTGTGCCAGGGCTGATGTTTCCCGTGCCGATGGCGGCCATCATGTTGTCGCCTCCTCCGGCGCTGATGATGACACCAGGCGAAAGCCCCCATGCGCTGGCGAGGGCGGGGAGGAGTTTTCCGACAGGCTCGCTGGAGGAGCCGACTGGCGGAAGTTTGGTGATGAGATTTTCGTCGATGGCAGCGCAGACTTCCTTGCTCCATTGGCGGGTGCGGACATCGAGCAGAGCGGTGCCAGAGGCGTCGCCGAATTCCATGCGCAGTGTTCCGGTGAGCCGTAGGTTTAGAAAATCATGCGGCAGGGCGACATGGGCGAGCTTGGCGAAATGCGCGGGCTCGTTTTGCTTCAGCCAAAGAATCTTTGGCGCGGTGAAGCCGGGCAGGATGTCGTTTCCCGCAAGGGCGATTGTTTTGTCGCGCCCCCCGAGCTTGGCACGAATTTCATCGCACTGGGCGGTGGTCGAAGTGTCGCACCAGAGCTTGGCGGGGCGGATGACATGATGACTTGCATCGAGGGGCACGAAGCCGTGTTGCTGACCAGAAACGCCGATGCCTGCGACCTCGGCCTTGCGGGGGCCTAGGTCGCCGAGGACTTTTTGCAAAGTTTCCTCGAGTGCATCCCACCAGATGGCGGGATCCTGCTCGAGGTGACCGGCGGGCAGTCCCTCCACCAGGCCGTAGGTTTTGCTAGCGGAGGCAATGACTTTTCCGGAATCACCGTCGAGGGCGACAGTTTTGAGGCTCTGCGTGCCACAGTCGATGCCGAGGGTAATCACAGGAGTTCGTTCAGGATGTTTTCGAGATATTCCTGCCCACCGCTCTCCAGTGTCGGAGCAGGCTGCGAGAGAGCGAGCTTTTCGAGTTCGGCGAACGATGCCTGGCCGGCGAGAATTTTCTTTCCGAGATCGGAGTTCCACGAGGCGTAGCGGTTTTTCACGAATTCCTCAATGCGGCCGTCAGCCCGAATGGCTGCGGCGATTTTGAGTCCGCGCGCGAAGGCATCCATGCCGCCGATGTGGGCGTGGAAGAGGTCGGCGGGGTGGTGGGATTCGCGGCGGCGCTTGGCGTCGAAGTTGAGTCCACCCTCCTTGAATCCGCCCATGCCGAGAACGACGAGCATGACTTCAGCGGCGAGGTAGATATTGGTCGGGAATTGGTCGGTGTCCCAGCCGATGAGTTCGTCGCCTCGGTTGGCGTCGATCGAGCCAAGGCGGCCAGCATTCGCGGCAACCGTCAGTTCGTGGCGCATCGTATGGCCAGCGAGCGTGGCGTGGTTGGTTTCGATGTTGAGTTCGAATTCGTCGAAGAGGCCGTATTCACGCAGGAAGTTGAAGCATGCAGCGGAATCCGAGTCGTATTGGTGGGTCGAGGGTTCGCGGGGCTTCGGCTCGATCCAGAACTTTCCGGTGAAGCCGATTTCCTTCTTCCAAGCGACTGCCATGTGCAAGAAGGCGGCAAGTTGGTCGAGTTCGTGCTTCATGTCAGTGTTCCAGAGTGAGGAATAGCCTTCACGGCCGCCCCAGAAGACATAGCCTCCGCCGCCAAGTTCCTTCGTGACGGAGATGGCTTTTTTAACCTGGGCCGCTGCGTGGGCGAAGACAGGCAGGCTTGGAGTGGTGGCTCCGCCTTGCGCGAAGCGCGGATGTGAAAACAGGCAGGCCGTACCCCAGAGAAGCTTCTTGCCTGTGCGCTGCTGCTCCTCGGCAAGGGTTCCTGCTACGGCATCCAACGCGGCGTGGGACTCGGCAAGCGTATCACACTCAGGCGCCACATCGCGATCGTGGAAGCAGTAGAAATCGATGTCGATTTTTTCGAGGAATTCAAAAAATACACGCACACGCTTCTGGGCGTTCGCCACGGAATTCGATCCATCGTCCCAAGGCATGAGGGCCGTGCCACCGCCGAATGGATCGGCGAGAGGATTACGCATGACATGCCAGTAGGCGGCGGCGAAACGCAGGTGCTCGCGCATGGATTTGCCCTCGACGAGTTCATCCGGGTTGTAGTGTTTGAAGGAGAAAGGATTTTTAGACTTGGAGCCTTCGTAGGCGATTTTTGGGACTTCAGGGAAGTATGGCATGGGTATTGTTTTGTAGGTTTGGGATTCGGGAGGATGCGGCAGATTGTAGTAAGAACCAGCGGAAAACTCAATTATGATCCGTAGCTTTTGCTGAAACGCTTGCGCGACTCGTGTTCGGGCTCAACTGCTGCAGTGGCCTGCGCAGGCGCTGCTTCGACTGTCGGCGCGGCGGGCTGACCCGTTGCGGTGGCGGAATTTTTGGAGGCCTGCAGAAAAGCGAGGCGAAGGTCGGAGAGGACGCTGGTGAGCATCTGAGTTTCTTCGTTGCTAAGGTTGCCCCTGGTTTTTTCCTGAAGCATTTCGATTTGGTCGATGAACATGCGGGCGAACTCGAGATTCACCTCGGGCTGCCCGGTTTGGGGATTCGGCACATGGCCGAGAAACATTGCGGCCTGCTGGGCCTGCATCATAACGAGTTCGATGAAACGCTGGGTCATTTCACCGGAGTGGGTGGCGGATTGAACTTCGGGCATGGTTTTTTAGTTGGTGGATGATTTTTTATCGGGCGGAAGCACAGTGGCTTCGACGCGTGAATTCGAGTGGAAATACTTTGCGGCGACACGGCGTGTGTCGTCGAGGGTGATTTTTTCGATCTCCTCTTTGCGGCGTTTGTGGGCATCGACTCCGAGGCCCATGAGTTCATCGACGGCCACGGCGGCGCCGAAAGCGCTGTTACTTTGATTGCGGATCGCCTCGCCGCCGAGGAGCTTGGCGCGTGCGCGGGTGAGTTCCTCTTCAGTGAGACCGTTTGTGGCCAAGTCCTGAATCTCGGAGCGCATTTCCTTGGTGACGGATTCGATCTTTTGCGGATCGGTGCCGAGATAGAAAAGGAAGGCGCCCGGCGCGAGGCCGCAGAACTGGGCGGCTCCCACAAAATAGGCGAGGCCCATTTGCTCGCGGATGCGATTGAAAAAGCGTGAGCCAAGATGGTTCGAGGCCTCGCTGATCAATTCGAGCGCGATGCGATCCGGGTCATTCACCGAGGCCCCTTGGAATCCGAGCATGAGAACAGCCTGTTTTTTGTCCAGATGCGCGGTGGTGGGAGCCAGGCCTGCAACGGGAGCGGGCTTTTCGACATTTTCAAATGCCAGCGCGCCTTTGGGCATCGAGGCGAAGAATTTTTCGAAAAGTTTCACGACCTCTTCGGCCTTCACATCACCGAAGACAGAGACGACACCATTCGCGGCGCAGGCTAGTTTTTTGTGGAACTCGCGCAGTTGCGCGGCACCGATGCCGGATACGGATTCCGGCGAACCGAGATTGCGCAGGGCGTAGGGATGCGTGCCGAAGAGATTTTCGCGAACGAGATTGCGGGCCACCGAGGTGACCTGCTCCTCGTCGGCCTTGATGCCGGCAATCTGCGTGCGTTTCTCAAGCTCGACCTCGCGCTCGGGAAATGTGGGATTCAAAAGCACATCGGCCAGGATATCGACGCCGAGTTTGAGGTCCGGCCGCATGACATCCACCGACACGGTGAAGGAATTGTTGCCGCTATCCGAGCCGATGCTGCCGCCAACGCCTTCGATCTCGTCGGCGAGTTGCTCGGCGGTGCGGGTTTTTGTTCCCTTGAGGATCGTGCGGGAGTAGAGGCGGGTGATGCCATTTGTTTCCTTGGTCTCGGCGAGCAGCCCACCACGGAAGACGGCACTCATGGCCACGAGCGGGATGCGGGAGTCCTCGCGCACGAGGAGGCGCAGGCCGTTTGAGAGGGTGAATTTATGGATGTCGCCGGCCTTCTTTTCGTCCGCCCGCGCTACCTCGGACTTGGCAGCGGGCGGGTTGATCGACGTTACATTCAAAGACTCGTCGCGGAGGTATTCTCGGGCGACGCGCTGCACATCAGCCGTGGTCACTTTCGAAATCTGGTCAAGGTAGTGGCGGGTAAAATTCAGATTGCGGGTGAGCATCCAATTCGAACCGAGGTCCGACGCTTTGCCACGCGCCGTGGTGAGGCCGTGAAGCTGGGATGAGAGCAGCGAGCGGCGAGCGCGGTCGAGTTCCACCTCTGTGACGCCGTTCTTTTTGAGGTTTTCCAAAATGGCGAGGGATTCCTTCTCGACAGCTTCGCGCTTGTCGGGATCGGTCACCGCACGCATGAGAAAAACGCCTTCGGACTGAAGTGAAAACATGCCGGCGCCAGCGCTGTGGGCGATTTGTTTTCGCTCGCGGATTTCACGGTTCAGGCGCGAACTCGCGCCGCTGCCAAGGATTTCGCCGAGAATCTCCAATGCGGGCGTGTCGGAATTCGTAACGCCGGGCACGCGCCAAGACATGGAAAGACGCGACAACTCGGTCGGGAACTCCTCGTGAATCTCGCGGCGACCCATTTGAGGAGGCTCGGTGGCCACATAGAGAGGCTCGAGAGCCTTGCGGGGAACAGAATCAAAAAGATCACCAAGTTCTTTGTGGATAGCAGCGGCATCGACATCCCCCACCACGACGAAAGTCAGGTTGTTCGGAACATAGCGAGATTTGTAATAGTTCAAGACATCCTCGCGGGTGAGCTTGTTGTAGACATCGAGGTAGCCGATCACCGGATGCCGAAACGGGCTGGTGGTGAAAACCGTGTCGAGCATGAGCTGGGAGCTCTGGCGACCGGGATCATCGAATCCCATAGCAAACTCACGACGAATGACTTCTTGCTCTTTAGTGTATTCCTCCTCAGGAAGCGTAGCGTTCTGCATTGCATCGGCAAGGATCGCTACGGCATCAGAGGCACCTTCTTTTGGCACATCGATCCAGTAGACCGTGCGATCAAAGGACGTGTAAGCATTAATATAACCGCCCAGGTTTTGAACCTGCCTAGCGATCTCGCCCGGCGGGCGTTTCTCAGTGCCCTTGAACAGCATGTGCTCAAGGATATGCGAGAGGCCAGCCCCCATCTTTTCACCCTCGTGGATACTGCCCGTGCCGCACCAAGCCTGCACGCTGGCCACTGGCGCGGTGCGATCCTCCTCAACGATGAGCGTAAGGCCGTTTTGGTATGAGAAGACCTGGGCTTTGGATTCGGGAACCGTGATGCTGTCTGTGGTTTTGGCTTGGGTGTGGTCGGGCATAAAGGAAAAGGCAACTGCCATGACAGTGGTGAGAAGACGGGATTTCATAGGAGGCTTCCGACCTGCAATGGGGGCTCGCCGTTCAAAGAATCCGATAGCGGACGGAAGGGAGCGACAAAGGCTTCACGGAAATCGAAGATATCGAGAAAGCTCTCCGCCGTATCCTCATCGGTCTTCCCGAAGATACCGGCTTGAACGAGATTAAAGACCATCTGCCCGACATCCGCCGTGGCTTTGACTCCCCAATAATTCAAAACCATGAGTGCCATGGGACCGAACTCTGCTAGGGCATGAAGGCGAAACCCATCGAGCAACTCGGCAGCACCGACATGAGGGCCGGGCTCCTTTTTCGACTTCTTGCGGCGTTTGATCGTGGCCTCGAGCGAGTCGCGGAGGAAGGCATAGGCTTCGGGATGATAACGACGGTCCTCTTGACAGACCGTTTCGACGGCTTCTTGAAATCCTGTGTTCTGCATTAGTTGGTCTTCAAAGCTTCGGCAGCGGGGGCGGCAAGGTCAGGGCGTGACTCCCTCCAGTGCCGGACACCGAGGCCCAGCACCAGAATGAACACAATGCCCACAACAAGCGTCTGCTCGCGGCGCGTCAGCTCAAACATAGTCAGAACGATAAACCGAATCGCACACGGCGCAAGACGCGTGATGCGCAAAATTCATCGCCTCGTAAAAAGCGGAAGCATGACTACCGCGTAGCGCAGACCGGGGGGGTAGAGGCCCCGCCACAAATCGAGCGAAAATCGGGGATCCACAGAACCCGTTGAATTGTGGCAATTGAAGCAATGAAACACGCAAACTCACCCGCCGACTCCCACGCCAATTCGTTCTGCAAACTCTTCATGAATTCAACTCCGGCCGGATTGGAGTCACAGAAGCCTGCCAGCGTCTTCATGTTGGAAAAAACCCTCTTCTACCAACTTCGAACTCGGTGGCTCCAAGACCGCGATGTTTTTCAAATCAAAACCAGCGGCGGCGACCATCGCGGTTCCTGGCCCGCCCCGATCATTGATCCTACCTCGAAAAAACCGTGAAGGGCTCACTAAAGAAAGAGACCCGAAATGGAAAAAACACAAAGCAGGTATGCGCGGCGCTACGAGCGCGAATTTAAGGAAAACGCCGTGGCACTCGTGGAGAGTGGCAAGGAAATTAAAGAGGTGGGGCAAGTAACATTTTTTTCTGTAAAATCGGTTAGGCTGACTGAAGGTTGCTAAAGTTTATTTTATTGATTTTGGTTAGTTGTTACTGATCTGGGGAAGATAGGTTTTGCCGGACTCCCACTCCTCGCAAATGTCCATGAGGATGGCGGAGACGAGGCGTGGGATGGAGGCTTCGTTTGGAAAGAGGCCTGCGATCCTGATGCGTCTTTTAATTTGGGTATTGAGAGCTTCGCACATGTTGGAAGTGCGCAGACGGCGTCGGATATTTTCAGGAAATGCATAAATGGTGAGGCCTTCGGGAATGGCGCTTGACCCGCTATTGGCACAATAAGCTCGGGCAGTTGGTGGCGGTGCTGGACCCGCTGGGACGGTGGACGGCCTACCAATGGTGCCGCTGTGGGGACTTGAGGGAACTGCAGGATGCGCTGGGGCGTGTCACGAAGTGGAAGCACGATGTGCAGGGGCGTGTGACGGCGAAGGTTTTTCCGGACAATAGCACGGTGCTTTATGGCTACGATTTATCGTCGCGGCTGGCCACGATCACGGATGCGACCGGGCAGGCGCGCTCGCTCACCTACAATCGGGATGATACGATGGCGGCGGAGAAATATCTCAACGCGATCCATCCCACGCCGGAGGTGGGGTTTTCGTGGAACGGGAC
>JBIJCR010000098.1:0-8832 GCA_044344595.1 Terrimicrobiaceae bacterium | reverse complement strand
TTTGGACCTTCGGCCACTCGTGCGTGTTGCAAGCACTCACGGGTTCCACCGAGGACATTGGATCAATCATTTCGACTTGCCCAGCGCTGGTTGCTGCATGACTTCATACCGTCACAGAGGATGATCTTTTTGTGATGTGATGTGTTTGAAATGATTTGTGCGATATCAAACAAAAGCCAAAGCCCTCCTATAAAATCTCCTCATCCTGCCCTCATGTTTAAAAATCCGTTTTCGGGGTTATCCTGAGGTGGTAGGGAAAGGGCGTGGGGTCACTCCGAGCTGGAGGCGCTGCCCGTGGCAGCGCTGAATTCTGACTTGAATCTAAATCTGGCAGCAGGAATTAACCACAGATTTCAGAGTGCACAGATTAAATCAGTTGCGTATCAAGTATCGCTTCATCCCAATTCACCCGCAGGGTGAGTGCCTTGAACTCTGCAATGCTTTGGTAATTTGTGTTTTTATGTGAAATCTGTGATTCAAATTCTTTTTCTAAGTGTGAGCCGTCTTCCTCGCTGCACTATTTTTGTGGATGATATCGTGATGTCCGATCCTAAACGATGAGGCGGATTTTTTCGGCTGTTGAATCTCCTGCGATCATATCTCCGTTAACAAAGCCGCCGCGTTTTACTAGTGAGACTTTTCAGTCCCAAAGTTTCTCCAATCCCCGCTCGATACTGGCAAAGAGTTCGTCGATTTCAGCGTGGGTGATAATGAGCGGTGGTGCCACGGCGATGAGGTTGCGTATGCCTCGCACGATCGATCCTTCGTTGCGGATGTGGGCAGCGGCGGGGATGCCGAGTGAGGTGGAGGGAGTGATGGCCTGGCGACCGCCTTTGGGGAGGAGTTCGATGGCTCCGATGAGCATGTGGCCGCGGATTTCGCCGACGGCGGGGTGCTCTGCAAAAGCGTGGAGTTTTTTCTGGAAGTAGGGTCCCACATCATCACGGACGCGCTCCACCAGGCCGAGGTTCTCGATGGTTTCGAGGTTGGCGAGGGCTGCGGCGGCGCTGGTGGGGTGGCCGGAGTAGGTGAAGCCGTGGGCGAAGTAGCCGCCTTTGAAGACGGTCTCGGCGATTTCGTTGCTGACCATGGTGGCACCGAGTGGCAGGTAGCCGCTGGTGATGCCTTTGGCCAGAGTGATGATGTCAGGATCCAGATTCCAGAGTGTGCTGGCGAACCAGTCGCCGACGCGTCCGAAGGCAGTGATGACTTCGTCGGCTACGAAAAGAATGCCATTTTTTCGGAGGAGTTCGCGGAGTTCAAGCAAGTAGCCAGGAGGAGGTGGAATGACGCCGCCCGCGCCTTGGATCGGCTCGACGAACATGGCGGCAATGGTCTCCGGGCCTTCTTCGCGAATGACGCGTGCCGTTTCCGCCAGGCACCAGCGACCAAAGGCCTCGGTATCCATCGGCGAGTTGTAGCCGTAGGGGTGCGGCCCTGGAACATGGATGAAGCCTGGAAGCGGCAGATCGAATGGCTCATAGACTGTCGGCAAGCCGGTGAGGCTCGAGGTGGCCAGAGTCACGCCGTGATAAGAGAATGTGCGGGAGAGGATCTTCTTTTTTCCAGGTTGGCCACGCAGCTTGTGGTAGGAGCGGATGAGCTTGAGCGCGGTCTCGTTCGCTTCGGAGCCCGAGTTGGAAAAGACCGTGCGATTTACGCGGGCTGGGGCTTTTTTTGCCAAAAACTCGGCAACGCGAATCGGAGGTTCGGTGGTGGTGTTGAAAAAGGACGGGTAGTAGGGGAGCTTGGTCATCTGGGCCTCGACGGCCCTTACAATGGCGGCGCAATTGTAGCCAACATTCACGCACCATAGGCCGGCCAGCCCGTCGAGCAGTCGGCGGTCGTTCTCATCGATGAGGTGGCATCCATCGCCGGACTTGATCAAATGGGTGCCCGGCTGGTGCATGTCCAGATGGTTCGTGAAGGGATGCAGGTGGTATTGCCGATCCAAGTCGCGCAGCGTTTCAATCGAGGGGCTGGTGCTCATTTGTAAACCATAGCATTCGATCGATCGGCCATCCACACTCAAAACTCCTTCGCATTTCCAATTCGGGTTCGACTTGTCGAATCATGTCGGCCACTTTGCGTGCATGAAATTTGTTGATGAGATCCGCGTGCACGCCAAAGCGGGTGATGGTGGGAATGGTTGCTGCAGCTTTCGCCGTGAAAAGTTCGTCCCGCGCGGCGGTCCGGATGGTGGTGATGGCGGCAAGGGCGGCGATATCATTCTGGTGGCCGATCATGATGTGGACAGCTTGGTGGCATTGTTTTTCGAACCATTGATCCGCTCCAAGCGTGGAGGACACGGTAAGGGAAAGGACAAGCATGGCCGGAGTGCCGAGGATAACTATATCAAGGTTCCTATTGGCACGGTGATCTGCCGTGCGGGCCAGTCCCAGCGCGATGAAGTGGAAAAAGAGCCCATAGCGGATCTCTCCGAGCCCGGGCAGGAATTCATCCTGTGCAAAGGTGGCGATGGCGGCAAGGGTAACACGCATTTCAAATCGTCCACGAATCGTGTGCCGCGTCAGGTCACCAAAGGCTATCCCGGCGAAGAGGGTTGGTTTTTATTTGAGCTCCGGACTATTGCCGATATTGGGCTGGTAGGGTATCCGAATGCTGGGAAGTCCACGCTCCTTCGCGAACTCTCCGCCGCCAAGCCCAAGACGGCAGCCTACCCATTCACCACGCTGCACCCGCTCGTAGGTGTCATTGATCTTCCCGAATACGGGCGCGTCACCATGGCCGACATACCCGGCTTGATCGATGGCGCTCACGAAAATCGCGGCCTTGGCCACGAATTCCTTCGCCACATCGTTCGCTGCAAATCGCTCTTCTTCGTCCTCGACATGGCCGGCAGCGAGGGACGGAATCCGATTGACGACTACCAATCGCTCCGCAAGGAACTCCGTCTCTACGATCCCACGCTCACGGCCAAGCCGTCGTGTATTATTGCCAATAAAATGGACCTTCCAGAGTCGGAAGAAAACTTGAAGGCTTTCAAAACCCGCTTCCCGAAACTCAAGGTCATTCCCGTCTGCGCTGAGATCAAAGAGGGACTCGATAAAGTCATCCAGTATATCTCAAAAAAAGTCGCTCTGTAGCGGCGGCTTTACTCAATCCTCTCGCTCCCGCTGACTCCTTGCGAGCCAGAAGGTGAGGATAAATACGAAAAGTAGGATGGTTCCGAGGGCGGCGCCGAAGGGTTGATTTCGCCCTGCGGTGAATTGCTTGAAAATGACCTCGCCAATGGTGGGATTTGTCCCGCCGCCCATGAGAGTGGTGATAGCAAACATGGCGATGGATGGCACAAAAACCAACATCACTCCTGCTGCAATGCCCGGGCGTGTGAGGGGAATGATGACTTGCGAAAACGCACGCAGCGGCCCGGCGCCCAGATCGTAGGCCGCCTCGACCATGGCGTTGTCGAGTTTCTCCACGCTCGTGTAGATCGGGAGTATCATAAAGGGCAGGAAGTTATAGACGAGTCCCAGAACAATGGCGAAAGGTGAATAAAGAAGGGACACAGGTTCTTTGAAAATACCTGCTGAAATCAGTAGGCTGTTTAGAAGCCCCTCCTTGCTCAGAATGCTGATCCAAGCGTAGGTGCGGATGAGAAAACTCGTCCAAAACGGAACCATCACCAGCATGAGTAGAATTCCCCGCCAGCGTTCGGGCGCCCTTGCGATGAAATACGCTGCAGGATAGCCCAAAGCCAAGCAGATGACCGTGGTCAAGAAAGCGTAAAAGAGCGAATCGAGCAGGATTTTCAACCACACCCAGTCAAAGGCGCGGGCATAATTCTGAAGGCTGAAATTCCAGAGAATGCGTCCCAGAGAATCTCGTTCAGCGAAACTCACCAGCGTGAGCATGGCTGTCGGAGCGATAACAAAAAGCAGGAGCCAGAGGATCAGGGGCGAGAGAACAATCCACGCCCAAAGGCCAGGATCCCGGTGATGCCTGCCTTTTCGCGGGACGCCACTGCCCGACCCGAGGAAGCCAGGCATGCTATTGTGCTTTGAGCGTGGTGATGAGCTCTTCCACATCGGACCCTTTGGTGCCGATGTCTTTAAAAATCTGCATTTTTTTCATCTCTTCCTCACTCGGAAAACTCGCTGGATTCTCCAGTTGTTTCTTGGTCATGAGTTCCCTCGCAGCGAGGTTCGGATTCAGGTAGGGGAATTCCTCGGAGATTTGTTTGCTGATCTCGGGACGGAGGATGAAATTGATGAAAGCTTCGGCATTATCGACGTTTTTTGCTGTCTTTGGAATGGCCAAGCTATCGATGAAGAGGTGGGTGCCTTCGCTTGGAATAACCCAGCGGAACTTCTTGTTTTTATTCAGCAAAATCGCGCCCTCACCGCCCCATACCACGCCCAGGGAGACATCACCATTGAGCAGCGCTGTCTTCGGGCTGTCCGAGTCATAAACTTTCACCAGCGGGAGCCATTGTTCGAGGAGGGGTTTGATTTTTTGCAGATTTTTTTCTGTGACTTGGTTGACGTTGATTCCTTTGCTTAGAAGGGCCCAAGAGACAATTTCCCGTGCGTCATCCAAGACAACAATCTTACCTTTGTTTGCAGGCTTGAAGACATCGGAAAATCCCTTGATCTCGTCTTTCACAAGGTCGGTATTGACGACGATGCCGACGGTCCCAGCCATGAAAGGAACGCTAAATTTGTTGCCTGGATCAAAGGGCATATTCAAAAACTGTGGCTCGATGTTTTTGAGGTTGGGAATTTTCGAATGGTCGATCGAATGGAGGACTTTCTCCTTAACCAGCGCTTCGATGACATATTCGCTGGGTTGGATGATGTCGTATTCGCCTCCACCCGCAGCGAGTTTGGAAAGCATTTCTTCATTCGAAGCGTAGTTTTCCACAGTCACTTTGACCCCGGTTTCTTTTGCGAACTGATCGATAATTGGTTGAGGGATGTACTCCGACCAGCAGTAGATGTTCAGGTTTTTTGTGGCTGCGGCGCTTGCGGACGAAACCAAGCCAAGTGCAGTCAGCGTGAAGAGGAGAAGCGTTATTTTTTTCATAGATTTTTCTTTCTTCCCAAAAAGTGGCCACAAAAAGCAAATGCAAAAGCTGTAGCGATGAAAAGCGCGCTTAGTGCATTTAACTGCGGGTTCAGACCGACCTTGGCCATGCCATAGACCTTAAGAGGCAGCGTCTGTGACTGCGCTCCAGATGTAAAGACACTCACTATGTATTCATCCAGTGACAATGTGAAAGACATAAGCGCACCAGCTACGATGGCCGGCATGAGAAATGGCACTATGACCTTCCAGAAAGCTTGTAAAGGTGAGGCTCCGAGATCCATTGCGGCTTCTTCCAGCGAGGGATCAAGCCCTTGAAGCCGTGCTTGAACACCCACCAGCACGAAGGGAAAACAAAACGTCGTGTGGGAAATGATCAGCGTTGTGAATCCAAGAGGGATGTTGAGAACCTGAACAAATAAAACTAAAAAACTGACCCCCATTAAAACCTCTGGCATTACCATGGGAATAAAAATGAGCAAGCCGAGAGCCCGTTGAAATGGAAAACGATAGCGGTGCAGTATCCAAGCGCCGAGTGTCCCCAGCACAGTCGAGAGTACGGTTGTCGAGGAAGCCACGATGAGGCTGTTCTGGAATGCACCGAGCAAAACCTTGTTGGAGAATAATGCCTCATACCACTGCGTGGAAAATCCCTCCCATTGGATATTCAGTCGTGAGGAATTGAATGAAAAGACTACAAGCAAAATAATTGGAAAATAAAGAAATATAAAAATTCCAGATGTCCAAATACCTAGTGCCATGCCTTGGATGCGGAGGCCGGCCAATTGATTTAAAATCCCAAGGCGGGGTGCCGATGTACTGGATGACGTTAGAGCAGGCACGATATGAGACATCCCATAATTTCGGTATGAAGTCCAGTGGTGTAGAAAATTTTTGAACGAATTCGAAAACCAGAGGTCTGAGTGAATATTGCTTCTCGTCGTCTAAACAACATTCGAAGCATCCCCAAAAAAATTCAATTCGTAACTTCAAAAAATCAAAACAATGGCATTCGAAGACAACGACAACGGCTTTCAACTCTACTTGCGCGAAATAGGCGAATATCCCCTCATCACTATTGAAGATGAGAGTAAGCTCGCCCGACGCATCAAACGCGGTGACAAGGAGGCGCGAGCTATTATGATCCGCTCGAACCTCCGACTCGTTGTGAAAATCGCACGCGACTACAGCAATTTTGGCCTTCCGCTCCTCGACCTCATCTCCGAGGGCAACATCGGCCTCATGAAGGCTGTGGAGCGCTTTGACCCTAAAAAAGGTGGAAAACTCAGCACCTACGCGGCTTGGTGGATCAAGCAATCGATCAAGCGAGCTCTCGCAAACCAGAGCAAAACGATCCGCCTTCCGGTCCACCTTGTGGACAAGATCGCCAAGCTTCGTCGCGTTTCCAATCAGATGACAGAGGAACTCGGCCGCGAACCCACCGATGAGGAACTTGCCGAGGAAGTCGGCATGGGCGTATCGAAGGTTGCCGCTCTTAAAAGTGCAGCCATTCGCCCGACCTCGTTGGATCAACCGATCAACGACGAGGATTCCACCTCTCTCGGTGACATCATCGGCGATGAGGAGGCAATGGACCCCTATGAAGCCCTTCGCGACAAAGACCTCCGTGACGAAGTAGGCGATCTCCTTGATGTTCTCGACGAACGCGAGCGCCGCATTATCAACTCCCGTTTCGGACTTGATGGCCAGCGCCTCAAGACGCTCGAGGAAGTCGGGGAAAAATTCGGTGTCACCCGCGAGCGTATCCGCCAAGTGCAAAACATTGCCCTCAACAAACTCCGTAGAGCCTTGAATAAAAAAGAACGCTCCAAGGTGGAGTCCGCAGTATGATTTATTTTCATGGGTAGGTGGAGCCGGATGGTGGCGGGTGCTGCCATCCGGCTTTTTTCTTTTGTAGTTTCCTCAATGCCGGGGGCTCAGTGGATTGGGAAAAGGGAGTTCGCAGGCGGGAAAGCGCTCTCTCCAGTACGGCGATGCGGGCTTTGCCATAGGTGATTCTGTGTGTTATTCCGAGCTGTCTAGCTAACCTATTTTGAAAAACATCATCCACTGGTTCCGTCGAGACCTTCGCCTCACTGATAACACCGCCCTCCACGCCGCCTCACTCACAGGTGCGCAGGTCATTCCCGTTTACATCTTGAGCGATTGGAAAAAGAACCATCGTTGGACTGGTTCGAACCGCCAGCACTTCCTTTGTGGGTGCCTGCGTTCGCTGGATGCCAATCTTCAGTCCGTTGGTTCCCGCCTGATCCTTCTGCAGGGTGATGCATTGGATGAACTTGAAAAACTCGCTGTGGAGACCCGGGCTGAGGCGATTTTTTTCAATCGAGACCCGGATCCGTACGGGCGCGCAGTCGAAGAGAAATTGGAGAAAATGGGTCTCGCGCTTGGCATTTCCATCAAGCCCTTCAAGGATGTGGCCATTCACGAGCGGCGCGAGGTTTTAACGGGTGCTGGCGATACATTTCGCGTGTTCACCCCTTACTTCAAAGCTTGGGAAAAGTTGTCCAAGCCTTCCGTCGTTCCCCGCATCAAGTCGCTGGCCACGCCTGCGGGATTGGCTTCGCTGCCGCTGCCCGACAATTCCTTATGGGATTTGCCGTCTCCCGCCAGTGGGGTTCTGGAGGCGGAGGAAAAAGCGGCGCGTGCCCGTATGCGGGATTTCCTGGACTATGGCCTCTCCCGCTATGGCGAAATCCGCGACCTGCCCGCTGGAGGTGGCACATCCCGGCTATCACAGGATTTGCGCTATGGCCTGCTTTCAATTCGTGAACTGCATCAAGAGTGCCTTAAAAAAGCCGAGGCGTTCGATGCCAAGGCGCGCGGCAGCGCGATGAAATACATCGCCGAACTCGTCTGGCGTGAGTTCTATATGCAGATTCTCTGGAATTTTCCTGAGGTGTTGGAGTTGGAGTTCAACCCGAAATACCGCGGTATGGTCTGGCCTGGTGAGATGGCAAATCTCGAGCGCTGGAAGAATGGCGAGACCGGTTTCCCGATTGTGGATGCTGCCATGCGTGAGCTCCGTGAGACAGGATTCATGCACAACCGCACTCGAATGATAGTCGCCATGTTTTTGACGAAGGACCTCCATCTCGACTGGCGGCATGGAGAATCTTATTTCATGCAAATGCTCACGGATGGCGAGATTGCCAGTAACAATGGCGGTTGGCAGTGGAGCGCCGGAACGGGTGCCGACGCCGCCCCGTATTTCCGCATTCAAAACCCTTGGAGCCAGACGAAGCGCTTCGATGCCGATGGGGTTTATATCAAGCGATGGATACCCGAACTCCGCGATGTCGATCCGGTAAAATTCCAAGACCCGCCCGCACCGGGCCTGCGTCTTGCCAAGGGTTATCCTGCTCCGATTGTGGACCACTCCGCAGCGAGGGATATCACTCTGGACTTGTTCAAAGCCACACAGCTTTAACGGGGAATGTCTGAAGAACTTCCCATCTACGACCTCGATGAGGAAATTGTGGCCGCCCTTACTCGTGGAAACCGGCTGATTTTGCAGGCGCCGACCGGCTCTGGAAAATCCACTCAGGTTCCTCAGATTCTCCTCGATGGCGGAGTTCTTGGTGGTGGGCGTTGTGTGATCCTTCAACCCCGCCGCTTGGCTGCTCGCATGCTGGCCGCCCGCGTGGCCTCTGAACGCTCGGTGCGCCTTGGCGGAGAGGTGGGCTACCAAATTCGCCTCGACAATTTTTCTTCGAAGGAAACAAAAATCCTTTTCGTTACCGAAGGTATCATTCTGCGTCAGAT
>JBIJCR010000097.1:0-8952 GCA_044344595.1 Terrimicrobiaceae bacterium | reverse complement strand
GAACCATACATGAATCTGGGCAGCTGGTTTGCCGATTTTTTCAGCAAGTTCCTTGGCTCCTGCACCCACTTCGCCGGCGGCTTGGAGTAGTTTGATGACTTGCTCTTGCATAAATCCCTTTGGTGACCGTGCTTTCTTAGGACCCTTGGCTACACCTCGGCGCTTTTTGATGGATTTTGCACGAAGGATGCGGGTTGCGGCAAGGACTTCTCCTGAGGCCAGTGCGGCTATTTCTTTTTCCACATGGGCCACTTTGGCCAGCAGAGTTTCTTTTTTCTTGGTAAGAGAAAGAAGTGCCGTCAAGGTTTGTGTGTTGATGTCTGTTACTTTCATTGGAGCTCTTAAAAAAACAAGAAACTCGATCGTGCTGCAAGAAAAAATATGCCAGTAGCAAACTTTAAAATAGACGCCAACATACTTGATTATGGACAGTTTGATGTATGGCTGCCTGAGGGTAACCCCGATAGCAATCTCTTAAGTCCGGAGGAGGTTGGACGGCTTCATTCGATTTCAAGTCAAAATGTGCGTGAAACTTTTTTGTTAAGTAGATGTGCAATTCATATTTTATCAAAATATTATACAAAAAATTTTAATTTTCTGGGTGATTTTCGCACGCATCCTGGAGGCAAGCCTTTTTTAATAAATGTACCAGACCTGCATTTTAGCTTAAGCCACACGGGTAGCGAGGTGGCGATCGTTTTCTCGCGCTCGCCGGTTGGATTTGACATGGAAAAATCCGGGCGTCGAACCGACTTCCTTGCTCTGGCAGAGCGATTTTTTACCCCGACCGAAGTTGCTGCCATAGTTGCTGCTGGCAAGGAGGCCAGTGCCTGTTTTTTGGAACTTTGGACGGCTAAAGAGGCTGTCTTAAAATTGGAGGGAACAGGGATTTCCGGCGGGCTGGAGCGTGCGCGGATTCTGAGCAAATCAGAAGGCAACCTCGATGGACGGCGCGTTTATTTGCATTCCCTAGAGTGGCCAGGATTGGTCGCCAAATTGGCTTCGTTTGAAAAGCCTGTTGAAGTCAGGTCACGGCGAATAATTTTTTAGCAGTGCCTCGCGTGCGGTTTCAAGGTTTGTCTTGGCGTCCTGCAGGTTCGGAGCAATAAGGAGGGCTTTCTCAAAGCAGTCCACGGCCTTCTGTATTTTCCCCTCGCGAAACAGGCCGACTCCAAGATTGCAAAGATATGTGGGGTTTTCGGGAAATCTCTTAACGAGATCGGCGTAAATCTCCGATGACTCTTGGAATTGACCGTCCAACCAAAGCGCGCGGGCAAGATTGGCTTGAATGGCCACGATTGAAGGTGACAACCGCATGGCTTCACGGAATTGAGCTATTGCCGCTTTTGTGTCTTGGGTTGCCAACATGCCGGAGCCGAGGTTGTTGCGGGTTTCAGCGAGATCTGGCCGCAGCCCCACTGCCTCGCGGAAATGCGTGAGCGCGATATCGATTTTTCCTCGATTCAATTCTCTTGCCCCAAGTCGGTTGTGTGCTTGCCAGCAGTCCCGGTTATGCCGGAGCGTGTAGCTCCAAAGTTTATCTTCGTTTTTCCACACAGCGGAATAATTGTGGCTCATAAAGGTGAGTCCGCCTGCGACAAAAATGCCTGCGCTGAGAAGCATTTGTTTCCCTGTTTCGCTTGCCCTCGCAAAGGCTTCTCCGATTCCCGCCGCAACCCATGCGACCATTCCGATCATCGGGATATAGACGAAATGGTCCGCCACCCAGCCCACGCGCATGTACGACATCGACACGAAGCCCAACACCGGCAAGAGAGTGATGAAATAAAATCCAAACGCCATCAGCGTATGGCGGCCCCAAGTTTTCCGCCTGATCCAGAGAAAGACAAGCGCTCCAATAATGAGCAGCCAAGGCAGGAATTGATAAATCTCGGGCGGGTTGGCTTTCCATTGGGGGTAAATCGGAAGAAGCGTAGCCGGCCAGAAAATCTTGGTCAGGTAAAAAAGCAAGGCCAGCCCGGCGATGGCTAGTCTGGAGGCCACGCCCCCAATCGGAATCGCTTCATCACCAATCGCCCTGCTTAGCTGGAAGTGCAGCGTCACCAGTCCAAGCAAAAGCGAAATGAGAAAAAACGGCACGCTGTGGAAAATATCGCGCCAATCAATTTTGCCTCTTAGCCACCAGGCATGTAGAAGCATCACGCATGGGAACATGACAACCGAGCTTTTCCCGAGCATGGCGACGAGGAAGAAGCCCAGGGCGGCAAAGTAAAATCGGCGACCAGAGCCCTGTTCAAAGCGTACGATGCACCAGGCTGCAGCCAGAAAAAACGGGAGTGACAGCGTGTTTTTCAATTCTGAGATCCAGGCGACGGATTCCACGCACAGCGGATGCACGGCAAAGAGCAGTCCGGCAAGCCATGCGGCGCGGATGCGCATTTGCTTCAAAAGCCCCCAAAGCAGGCAGGCGGCAAGCGCGTGGAGGAGGATTGAGACGATGTGGTAGCCGGTGGAATCAAGTCCAAAGAAGCGCCACTGCAGCCAAAGCGCACTCATCGTCAGTGGCAGATAATCCGCAGTCGCAGGCGCGAACCATAATTTGCCAAGTCCTTCGGGTGACTGCACGACCTCGTTGTTCGTCAGTAGGTAATCGTCGTCCCAGAGCCACTCGCCATGGTACACGGGCGAGTAAATCCAAAAGCAGGCCAGAAAAATGACGGCCGCTTTCAGGAATGTCATCATCCACTCCGTCGTCATTGCAGGCCGGGACACCGACAAGCCATCCCAAAAACAACGCGTCATGTCATGGAAAAACCTGATGCCCTGAAGCTCGGGAATCGCTTGCGAAAACCGCTTGGAGGCTGGATATTTTTTACATGAATGAAAACCAAGGTTCGGCTGGCAATGTGATCGCTGCTGTTTGCAGCTTCTTTTTTCCAGGCCTCGGGCAGTTGGTTCAAGGTCGCGTGCTTGCGGCGTTGCTCTTCTTTGTCGGCGCGGCCGTCGTTTGGTTTATCAGTTTTGGCATGCTTGGCTGGACGATCCATGTTTGGTCCTGTATCAACGCCGCACTCTGGAACCCCGGGAGGATGTCATGAGTCTCAAAAACTACGTAAACGGCGCATTCGTTCCTGCGTGGAATGCCAATGTGCGGCTTTTTCACAACCCCGCAGACAATTCACGACTCGGCGAGGTCGCTGAGTCGTCGGTGGAGGATGTGGACAAAGCGATCCGCGCCGCCCGCGAGGCCTTCGATAATGGTCCATGGTCGCGCACTCCAGCTCAGGAGAGGGCTGCCCGCCTTTTCAAACTGGCCGATCTCATTGAGTCGCGCACAGAGGAATTTGCCGAAATGGAGACGCGCAACTGCGGCAAGCCCCTTCGCGAATCCCGCTTCGATGTTGCCGATGCCGCCGCCTGCTTCCGCTACTACGCCGGGCTTGCCACCAAACCACAGGGGCAGACATTTGAAGTCGGTGATGCGAACGTCGTCTGCCAGACCGTGCGCGAGCCGATCGGAGTCTGTGGCCAGATCATCCCGTGGAATTACCCGCTTCTCATGGCGGCATGGAAGCTCGCACCCGGACTTGCAGCGGGAAATTGCTGCATTCTGAAACCTTCCGAGCTCACGCCTCTCTCGGCCTCGCTTCTTTTCGAACTCATCGACGGCGTGGGATTCCCTCCCGGCGTCGCGCAGTTGGTCTATGGGCCGGGAGCACCCGTCGGCGCGCACCTCGCCGAAAGTCCTCTGGTCGATAAAATCGCCTTCACCGGCGGTGGCGAAACCGGAAGAAAAATTCTTTCCGCTGCCGCTTCGAATTTCAAAAAAGTGTCGCTCGAACTCGGTGGAAAAAGCCCGAATATCGTTTTTGCCGATTCCGACCACGAACACGCTTTGGAGTATGCGCTTTTTGCAATTTTCGCGGGTCAAGGAGAAGTCTGCAGCGCCGGCTCCCGGTTGCTGCTGGAGCGGAGTCTCGCGGATTCCTTTCTTCCCCGACTGGCTGCCGCCGCTGAAAAAATCGTCGTCGGCTCCGGGATGGATGAAGCCACGGAAATGGGACCGCTCATCTCCCGTGCTCATCAGAAAAAAGTTCTCGATCACATCCAAAGCGCATGCTGCGAAGGGGCTCAGCTCCTCACAGGAGGCTCCGCCTACAATGACCAACGCAGCGCGGGAAATTTCGTGCAGCCCACGATTTTCACCGATGTGAAACCTTCTATGCGCATCGTGCGGGAGGAAATTTTCGGGCCCGTCCTCACCGTCCAATTGTTCGACACCGAGGACGAAGCCGTTCACATCGCAAACGACACCACCTACGGCCTTGCCGCCGGCGTCTTTACGAGAGATGGCGCCAAGGCCCAGCGCGTCGTCCGCCGCCTTCGCGCCGGCATCACTTGGATCAATACTTACCACCCCACCTTCACCGAAGCCCCTTGGGGCGGCTATAAACAGAGTGGCATGGGCCGCGAACTCGGCACCTACGGCTACGAAGCCTATACCGAGGTCAAGCAGATCAACCACTGCATCAATCCCCAGCCGCTCGGCTGGTTTGGCTCCGCACCCTGATTCCCGTGCCGGCCTTCCTCGCCGCTTTTTTTCTCGCGATCCCCATCGCTGGCGCCTGGCAGTCCACACTCTCTCCGGATGTCGCCGGGCCGTTCCCCGAGATCCGACCCTTCCAGGCCGAATACCGCCTCGGCTGGGCGGAGATACCCGCCGCAAAAGCCCGCGCCGCGATTTCCTACGAGGGCAGACACGCCATTCTCACGAGCTCCGGCGGCACGACAGGGTTCGCCCGCACGCTCTACCAGCTTGACGCCAGCCTCGATGCCTGCGCCACCCGTAATAGCTTCCAAACGATCCACTCCCAGCAACTCGAAAAATACGCCACCCGCACCCTCTCGACACGCATCGAAGGTAAGAACGGCAACCTCACCAGCCTCCGCGAGTGGATTTCTCCCGATTGCAAGCCCGCCAAGTGGAAGCCTGTCAAAATCTCCCCCATCCGGGACCTCTTCGCCGCATCCCTCTTCATCCGCAGCCAATCCCTCGCCAAAGGCGAAAAAGTCCGCACCCTCGTGTTCCCAGGCGGATCGCCATTTCTCGTCGATATCGAATCCCTCGGACCCGAGAAAATCCCCATCGCCGGCACCCCGCGCGACGCCCTGCGCCTCGATATCAAAATCCAAAGCGTGAACACCAAAAAAGCCAACGCCCTCGAGCCCCACCACAAATTCCGCTCCGGCACCCTCTGGCTCAGCAACGACCCCGACCGCATCCTCCTCCGCGCCGAAGTCCAAGTCTTCGTCGGCTACGTCTTCGCAGAATTATCCTCGTTTCACCCAGCCGACAGCCTCCCACTTCTGCGATCATCGGCCTCAAATTCGCCACGCTCGCGATAAAAATACCTCGATACGCACGCCGTGACCCGCGCCGAGTAAGCGACACGCTTGCAACATAAAGCGCGTTATTTTTCGCAATAATGTCTGCCTTAAAATGCAATAATGTCGAAATTGTCACATTGAAAAATATCACCTCATGTGCATGATGCCGCCCCTCCCCAGCAAAAAACAAATCAATATGCACGAGGGGAAAAAATTTTATCGAAGAAAAGTTGGAGCGATGATTGCCGGGCAGCTGGCCAGCATTCTGGCAGCGCCGGTTGGCGAAGTGGCTGCTCAAGCATCGGCAAACAATAGCAGCTCGGGCGGTGCATCGCCTGATCCTCTGCGGGTGGAAAAGAAAGTTTTAGACCGCCACGAGGTGGACTTGGGGAACCGCACGATCACATACGATCGCCTAGAGACGCCGAGGCTGAAACCCGTGCCGACGCCGACGCCTGTGCTCAGCCTTGTGGAGCCAGTTCCTACAGCAGCCGAGCTGGAGGAGATGAGGAAAATGGCTGAGAAGCGCTTCGCGAGCGTTTTTTTACAATGTACGCTTTTTAACAAACAATTCACCGAGGTGGAGTGGAATGAGGAGGGCGTGAATCTGGCATTTCTGACCACGGCAAATTTTCAGTATCTGAGCCAGCATTCCGATTTCGACACGGGCGCCAGCGAGTGCTCATTTTGGATGGCATGCGGCGAGGGCGACCGCACGGAGTTTGAGGCGATGAATCGGGTCTTTGCGATGGGGCGTGTGGCAGGTCGGAAGCCGAGGTCTTGGCCGGCGTCGTTAATTCAGCAGCTAAAACGCACGGGCAAATCCGCTTGGCAAGTGGTCTCGACAGGTCCGGTGCCGCCGGAGGTGCTGAAGGTGATCGAGGCGTTGCACACCTATTACGATGCGAACGTCGCGAAGCTGGCTGCTGAGTTCCGGCAGCGTGAGGCCGAGCATGCGGCACGCGAGCGGTGGTTGAGAGAGCACCCGCCCATACCCCTCGACACCACGGTCGAGTATTTTCCAATCCGCAGTAGCAGTGCCAAAAGCCAAGCCGCAAGTGCAGGGCAGGAGGGCTTGAAATGAAGACGTTGGTGGCGGGATTGATCCTGACGTTGGTCGCACTTGGCGCAGCAGCACAGCTCATCGCACAGTCTTCGGGCATGCCAAATGAAGGAAGCCGACTCGAACACGATCAGGCTAATGAAATCTGGCGGTTCAAATGGTGGGGGAAGTCAGGCCGCACTTATTTCATCCAGCACACCGACGATTTGAACAGGAGTTGGCAATGGCTGCCGTTTGTTGAAGCAGGCAATGGCTCCGTGAGAGAATGGGGCTTCAATCCCAGTGGAGATAGGTTTTTTATCCGCTTGAAATACTCGGACATCCCAACGGATAACCCCAGCTTGGCCGACTTTGACGGCGACCGCGTCAGTAACCTCGATGAGGTGACACAAGGAACAAATCCGCTCTTGGCGGCTGATGCCAACAGCAACGGCCTGCCGGATGATTGGGAGACATTTTACTTCGGCGCCATCGGACAAAATCCCAGCGCCGATCCCGACAGTGATGGCTGGTCAAATATTCAGGAATTTCAAGCGGCGACAAACCCCACGAAGGCTGACAGCGATGGGGACGGCGTGGCAGACGGCACGGTGCGGTTGAATTTCAAATACGATCTGGTGGGTCGCCTCGATGCCGGAGGCTCCGAGGCGTTTGATTATGACGGCAGCGGCAATGTGGAAACGACAACTGGAACAGCGAATCCTTGAGACCATGAAAAATCGTGTGAAACATATTCGATCGGCGGTTTGGTGGCTTTTGTTTGGCCTGCTGGCCTTGGGCGTGCAGGCGCAGAACAATCCTCTTTGGCAGAATGCGCCGACAGGTGCAAATTTGTCGAATCTTGCAACCCCTCCAAGGGCTCAAGACCCGATTGTCGTGCCGCGAACTGCAAGTATTCGTTTGGCCTCTGTATCGAGTCAATCAGTTCCCGAAGCAATCGACCCCGAATTGGTGGCCTTGGCAACTTCACTCGGTGATGGGCAGAAGGTAACGGGGGAGTCGCAGGAGGCCAAGGCGCTGAGGATTTACAACTGGGTGCGCAACAATATCGGATACACGCATTATCATGGATTGAAGAAAGGGGCCTTGCTCACATTCCTCGAGGGATCGGGCAATGATTTTGACCAGTGCGCCCTTCTGCGTGATTTGCTGGTCGCAGCCGGATACGAGGCCACTTCAGTAAAATTTTTCGTCATGCCGTGCATGGTTGACTACAGCGTGCTTTGTGAGTGGTTGGGTTTTGCAGAGGAACCATTCCCGGGAAAAACCTTTCAAGAGGCATTCCCCGGAGTTTCGAATATCTACGCGCCATACGGTGCCAGTCCCAAGGCTAGCAAACAGTTGCAATTTGCTCGAAATAGTCTAATGACTTGGGGTTCAGCGGACAGGTTGGCAGGATTTACATGGCCTGGTTGGACAGCTGATGGTTTGCCGGACAGGGCCACAGTGCTCTTTGACCGGATGTTTGTGGGAATCACTTTTAACGAGGGTCGGGAATATCAGTATCTGGATCCCTCTTTGAAGTCTTACCGGAAAGGCTTGGTATTGAATCTGGGAAGCGCCAGTGGGTATTCGCGCTCCGCCATGCTTACGGCAGCTGGCGGGACCGGTGATGGCAACTCTGTTTTTGGAATGAATGCAACCACGACTCAAACCTACCTGAACGCACGGGCTGGAGCGATTCTTTCCGCCGTAGGAAGCGGGCAGGGAATGGTTGATATTGTCGGAGGGCGTTCGCTGGTGCCATTCCAAGCGCAGACACTTCAGGACGCTGTTCGGAGAGATAAATTATATGCTGATGAAAGGGAGCAGCTGGAAACAACAAACGATCCTCTTTTTGCAAAATACAAACCCAAGGTGCGTTTCAGTTCGGTAGCAGCCGCAGGGTTGAATCTCGAAATGCCGACTGCCGATCTGAGGGGAAGCAAATTAACCCTCACCTTCAACGGTAGCATCGCTGAGTTGAGGCTGGACGATGACAAGGTGGTTGCCTCCGGAGCGCTGGGGGCGGCCACCAAGATGGATCTGACAATCGCGGTGACGCACCCCGGCCCGTATGGATCGCAATTTGAAAACAAAACCTACTCCAAACAAACCGGCGCTGGCGGGGCCTGTTCGTATGCCATCGTTTATGGATTTGATGCGGCTGGACGGCTTTTGGCGAAAAGGCAGGAAAAGCTCAAGGCCTACTTGGACGCCAAGAAGCTCGACAGTTCCCGCGAAGTCAGAACCGAAATCCTGAACATCATGGGGTTGGCTTGGCACCAGCAGACTGATTTCTCTGAAAAGCTTTTGGCTGCGCAAAATGCTGTCATTCCTATAAGACTTCATAGTTTCGGTCGCGTGGCCCAGGAGGAGGGCTTTTACATCGATGTCGGATTACGATACTCTCTGCATCTTCCTAACGACGGTGAGTGGCTGAATGGCCGCTATGACAATGTCTTTCAACTTGGGAATCTGTTTGCCAGCGCGATGGAGCATGGAATTATTGAGCAAACTCAGTCTGGGAGTTCCGCTGTTTCAACGGTAAACATTCTGCG
>JBIJCR010000018.1:0-28573 GCA_044344595.1 Terrimicrobiaceae bacterium | reverse complement strand
AACCTTCCAACCTTCGGTAAGTCCGAGCATTCTTCCATAGTGTTCGCAGAGAATTTGATCGTGTGCTTCCATCCCGGCTTTTTCTCACAACCCTTCCTCCCCAACCACAAAATTCCTTGAAGAACCATTTTTTAAGTTACGCAACTATATTTGATTTTTTCTAATTTTTGGCTGGAACTTATTTTTTCAATGTTTCTTTTTGTATTCGCCTGCCTCTTATTTGCCTAAATCGATAAATTTTGCGCCCATTTAAATTGCACAACAAATTTCCTTTCGTAAATACATGGGTCGTTGAGATGCCTATTGCCGCCGACCGGATGGCCATCTCCGCCGACACACTGCCGCGTAAAATGACTTAACTTCTGATCCTCGTCGAGTGTTTTTGAAAAGTTGAACTGCCGTGTGTCCGCGAAGCTGCTCCACCCTCGCCGTGTTATATCGTCCGGCTTCGCCGCAATGTCACGAATGGCGCAACGAACCGCTCCGTTCCACCTCCGCTGCGCCGAATCCTCCACTCCGGCAGGCTCTCCGATAGCTGCGATAAACGCTCACTCTGGGCGGGGCGTTGTTCGGCCTCCGCGCTCGTTCCTCGCACATCGGCCTCTGGGGCGTCTATTTTTTCGTTTCGCTGGTCCGATAGCGTGCAGTAGTCAGCAGAGACTTCGCTTCGCTCAGCCGCTGGCCCAGCGGTTCTGCCGACTACTCACGCTATCCGACCTTATCTCCGCTATCTCCGCGCCTGTCCTCCGTTCCGTCTTCGGCTTCGCTCCGGCTCCACTGCGCGGATCGTTGCGCCAGCAGCCACGCGGGGCTGCGGTTTCGGCGGCGATGATTGCTCCCTGTGCTGATGAAGTCCTGCGCGCCGCCGTCGTAGCTCGAAAGCCAGTATTCATACGGTTCCGGCGTGGGGGTGGGTTGGTGGCTCGTGTCGGAGAAAAACTCCTCCACATTGCCCCCACCCACCCGGCTGCTCGGCGATGCGGATCGCTAACGCTCCCGCACCGCCGCTCAGCCCCCCACGAAAAATCAGCAGCAAACAATAGTGAGAGTGAGAGCCTGCCGCCTGTAGAGCTTGGAATAATGGGCGTCTGCGGTTTTCTGTGTCTTTTTTAGAGAGGGGGCGCAATCTAACATTGCGTGCCCTGAAAAATGCCACGCAGCTGCCAAGCAAGTTTTTTTAGAGGGTCCAAAAATTATCTGTAACCAGTTGGGGGAGAGTGGTGCAGCCATGAGGAGTCGAACCTCAAACCTTCTGATCCGTAGTCAGATGCTCTATCCAATTGAGCTATGGCTGCTTGTTGAAGCGAAAGATAAAAATAGGCAAATATTGATCGAGAGTCAACTTGGATTTTTAAAAAAAAAATTTCGTTGGCAGTTGTTTTGTGACTGGGCTCAGGCTTTGACGCGTTCGATTTCGGCTCCGAGCTCGTTGAGTTTTTCGTCGATGGATTCGTAGCCGCGGTCGATGTGGTAAACGCGGTTGACCTCGGTGATGCCGTCGGCTTGGAGGCCTGCGAGGACGAGGGCTGCGGAGGCGCGGAGGTCGCTTGCCATAACAGGAGCACCGCTGAGTTGGGGGACGCCGGTGATGACGGCGGTGGCGCCTTGCAGATCGATATTCGCGCCCATGCGCTTGAGTTCCGCGACGTGCATGAAGCGGTTTGGAAAAACATGTTCGCTCACGACACTGATGCCATCTGTGTTGGCGAGGAGGGCGCACATCTGGGCCTGCATGTCGGTGGGGAAGCCGGGGTAGGGGATCGTGTCGAGTTTGAGGGGACGGCGTCTGGTGCTGGGTGCGATGGAAACTTTGCTGCCGTTGGATTCGATGTGAAAGCCAGCCTCGCGAAGCGGGGAGATGACGGCTTGGAGGTGATCGGGGTTCACGCGATGGAGAGTCACTTCATCCCCCGATATGGCTCCGGCGACGAGGAAGGTGCCGGCTTCTATGCGGTCGGGTATGACTTCGTGTTCGGCGCCGTGGAGTTCTTTCACGCCTTCGATGGTGATCGTGCGGGTTCCGGCGCCCTCGATTTTTGCGCCCATGGCGATGAGAAAATTGGCGAGATCGACGACTTCAGGTTCCTCTGCCGCGCCGTCGATCACGGTAGTGCCATCCGCCAAGACGGCGGCCATCATAACATTTCCGGTGCCGAGGACTGTGGAGCCGAATGTGCTGCGGAGGGAAACGGTCGCGCCGGTGAGCTTGGGGGCTAGAACCTTCACATTCCCGCCGCTGACTTTCACAGCCGCGCCAAGGGCCTCGAAGCCACGCAGGTGGAGATCGATCGGCCGGTCGCCAATGACGCAGCCCCCAGGAAGAGAAACGGTGGCCTCATGCTCGCGGCCGAGCAGAGGGCCCAGGATACAAACAGAGGCGCGCATTTTGCGCACGATATCGTAGGGAGCCTGGGTCGTGATTTTTTCGGCTCTGATTTGAACAGTGCCACTCGCTCGCTCCACCTCGCATCCGAGTTCGCTGAGGATGGTGAGCATGTAGTGGATGTCGCTCAGGTCGGGAACTCGCGAGATCGTGCAGGGTTCCTTGGTGAGAAGGGTGGCGGCGAGTATTGGGAGCGCGGAGTTTTTTGAACCGCTGATTTTGACGTTGCCGCGCAAACGGCGTCCGCCGTGAACCAAAATTTTATCCATGTCTTGCTGAAACGAATCGTTGAATGTCTTGATAATCGCGATGGGCGGCGATGTCTCGATAATTGTTGGCGGCAAGGAGTGCCATGACGCGCTCGGCTTGGTCGTGGCCGATTTCCAGTGCGAGCAGTCCGCCAGGAGCGAGTCGAGATGTGGCCTCGGCGATGAGTCTATCGACGAGCACGAGGCCGTCAGGGCCGCCGTCGAGCGCGGTGAGGGGATCCTTTTGGACCTCACGGGAGAGTTTGGGAATATCGCCGCTTGGGATGTAGGGGAGGTTGGCGGCGATGACGGCAAAGGCATCTGAAACGGCGGCGAGGAGGTCGGATTGAAAGAAAGTGATGCGCGCGCCGAGTTGGTGGCGGGCGGCGTTTTCTTGTGCAAGCGAGAGGGCGGCGGGGATGAGATCGCAGGCGGAGACTTTGGATGCGGGCAGGGCGATGGCCAGACTGATGGCAATTACACCGCTGCCAGTGCCTACGTCCAGGATGCTTGGCGCGTCGGGTGAGCTTTTGAGAATGAGTTCCACAAGTTGCTCGGTCTCGGGGCGGGGAATGAGCCCCCGGGGGTCGCAGGTGAAAAGGTGTCCGCAGAATTCCGCTGTGCCTAGAAGGTGCTGGAGGGGCATGCCTTCGGAGCGGCGCTTCACCAAGTCGCGGAGCGGGGCGCGTTCCTTTTCGCCCAGCGGGCGCTCAAACTCGAGGTAGAGGTCGATGCGTTTTTTTTTGCCAAGAACATGGGCGAGGAGATACTCGGCATTCAGTCGCGGGCTTTCCACGCCTTGTTTATCCAAGTAGGAGGTCGCCGCGTTGAGGACTTCAAGCGTGGTCATCAAGGCAGCAGGATAATTGCACTACTCGGGATTCTTTGCCTCGAGGGCTTTGACGCGATTGTAGAGTTTGCGAATGTTCTTCAGCAGAGCGTAATTTTCTTTGTATTCGCGGATGGGTTGGGCCGGTGCGCCGAACATGATTGTTTTTGGCGGCACGTTTTTGGCCAGGCCGGACATGGCACCAATCATGACTTGATCACCGATCTCGATGTGTCCACTCAGGCCGACCTTGCCAGCGAGCGTGACATAATTCCCGATGCGGGTGCTGCCGGAGATGCCGACTTGGGCGCAGAGAATGCAATGCTCGCCAATCGTCACGTTGTGGCCGATCTGAACGAGGTTGTCGATTTTCGTGCCGCGTTGAATCCATGTGCGACCGAAACGGGCCCTGTCCACGGCGGAGTTGGCTCCGATTTCGACATCGTCGTCGATCTGCACGGTGCCGGTCTGTGGGATTTTCTGCTGTTTCCCGTCGCGGAACTCATAGCCAAAACCATCGGCTCCCACCACGACTCCACAATGAAGAATGACCCGGTTGCCGATAAGGCAACGCTCGCGGACTGTAACATTTGGGTGAAGGTGGCAGTTATCGCCCAATGTGCTTCGATATCCGATAAAACACTGGGCTTCAATGACGGATCGGGTGCCGATTTTGGCTCCAGATTCGATGACCACGTTGGCGCCGATCGAGCAACCTTCGCCGATCTCCACATCCTGCGAAATCACCGCAGTCGGATGAATGCCCGGTGCCCTAACGATGGGTTGCGGAGTGAAAAAGGGCAGAATCTGTGCAAAGGCCTCCCCTGGATCTGCCACAAACAGGCAGTGGACTGGAAGTTTCTCCGTAAATGATTCAGGAAGAAGGACCGCTGTGGCGCGAGTTTTCCTCAGCGCGTTGATGTATTTGGGATTTCCGAAAAAGGATATGTCGCCTGGATTGGCATCGGCCAATGAGGCCACATTCGAGATCTCGACATCCCCCGTCTCCGGAGCGAGCCGGGCGTTCACGCGCCCGGCGAGTTCACGGAGAGTCATTAGGGTTTCTGAGATGCCGCTGCTGCCTTGCTAGCGTCTTTGTTCAGCGTGTCGATGATGTCTTTGCTGAAATCGAGATTCGGCGCGGAGAAGAGGACGACGGGTACTTGGCCCATGCTCATGCCGGATTTGTCGAGAACAATGTCGTAGGCTGCACCTTTGACCTTGTCGTTAACGATCTTCATGATGTCGTCGATGATGTCTTTGCGCATGCGGACGAATTGTTCCTGAAGTTGGCGCTCACGGGTGCCACGGAATTCCGCGATTTCACGATCGAGGTTGCGGGCTTCGGCGACTTTTTCATCGCGCGATTTAGCAGCCTTTTCCTTGGCTTCTTTGCTGAGTTCAGGTTTTTCGAGGTCAGCGTTGATTTTGTTGATTTCTTCCATCGCCTTCTTGAGTGTTTCGAGGCGGTCATCGAGTTCTTTTTTTGCTGCGGCACGGGATTCGTTGAGTTTCGCCTCGGCATCCTTGGTGCGATAGTATTGGGTGAAAACGGCATTCATATCGAGAATGCCGACCTTCATCTGGGCGTTGGCGGATGGCGCGAACGCGAGCACGGCGGTGGTGAGAATGGCTGCTGAGAGTAGTGGTTTGAACATTGTGGTTTGTATTTTGGTTATTGGGTTAAAATAAATTCCCGTGGGTAAATGGCACGGGAGCCCGGTTTGGTCAAGGTCACAGAATGACTGAACCCTCGTTTAGAATTGATATCCGATGTTGAAGTTGAATTTTCCGGGAGGGCCGTTCCAGCTGTCATAGATAACAGGGATGCCGTAATCGACGCGGATCGGGCCGATTGGCAGGTCGAGTCGCAGACCTAAGCCTACGTCCACATTAGTGCCTGAGCTTCCAAAATCGTAGGCATCCGGGTTCACAAAACCGGCGTCCGTGAAGACCGCGCCGCGTACGCGGCTGATGATGGGGAAGGTGAGTTCCAGAGTCACATAAGCCAGCGAATTGCCACCGATCGGGTTGTCGTCCACATCCACAGGGCCTACCTCACGGAAGTTGAAGCCGCGCATATTGTTGGCGCCGCCCAAGTAGAGACGGTCGAAAATTGGAACTCCGTTTCCATAGCCGTCGTCTTCATTGGACTCGCCGCCACCCCAGCCATCAACCACGGCGAGTTGGCCTTTGGTCATGAAAATCATATCCCACGGGAGGGGGAAGTATTTCGAGCCTTCAAGCGAGATGCCATAGTCTTGGACAGTGCCGCCGAGAGGGCCGCCCGCGATGAAGCCGGTCAGTTCGAGGAGTTCTCCCTTGCGGGTGAGAAAGAGACTATCGCGGGTGTCCCACACGAGCGAACTGGTGACAGCACTCTTGTAGTAGGTGCCCTCGGAGTCCTTGATGACAGGACCAAATTGTCCATTGCTGCTGGTGCCCCCAAATACGCCATCGGTGCCATAAAAGTCGTTGTAGAGGTCGTCGCCTAGATCGTAAATCACGACGCGCTCGAATCGGTATTCCGTGCGGGCGGAGAGGGCGCGCCAGACTTGCTGGCGTGTTTGCAGGGCGAAGCCGGCATTTTCCTGAGCATAAACATTCGAAAGGAAGTCAGCATTCCGGTAATAAACTTCGGCGCCGGCTGAGAGTTTATATCCGAGGAACCATGGTTCGGTGAGGGATGCGACGAAATCTTGGCGCAGGATACCGTATTGGGCGCGGATGCGGAAGCGCTGGCCGCCGCCTGTGAAATTTGGCCAGTTCAAAACGTCGAAGTTGGATTGTTGGACTTCCGCGAAGCCGATCAAGCTGTCGATCGTGCTGAAGCCTGCCCCAAAGTTGAATGAGCCGGTGCGTTTCTCCTCAACGATCACATTCAAATCTTTGCGGCCTGGAACGACTGTGTCGGTGGGTTGGGTCTCTACGCGAGAGAAGTAGTTCAAGTTCTCCAGACGCTTTTTGCTCACATCCACGAGTGTTGTGTCGTAAACTTCGCCGGGCTTCACTGCCAATTCACGGCGGATCACGCGGTCTTGAGTTCTTGTATTTCCTTGGATATTAACAAGGTTAATATATGATTGCACTCCTTCATCCAGGCGGTAAGTGAGATTCACAGCACCGGGGCCGGCTGGCAGCACCTCGGGAGCAATTGTCATATCGACATAGCCACGGCTGCCGTAAAAATCTCTGAGGGCCTTGATGTCCGCACTCATGCCCTTGGGGGTAAATAGTTGTCCAGCATTCATTTTGAGAAGGTTTGAAACCTCTCCTGCAGGGACAATGTTCACGCCATCGACGGCGATGTTGTTTACCCGGTATTGCGTGCCTTCTGTGATATTAACGACGAGTTCGACGCCGCCTTTTTCAAGAGGTTGACTTTCAATCTGTGCGACATCCACATCGGCGAAGCCCCGGTTTTGGTAGATGGTGCGGATGGCAGCGCGGTCTTCCTCGACCTGCGAGGGGATGAGGCGTCCGCTCTTGTTGAAGAAGGTGAGAATATCGAGCGGCTTAGTTTTCATCACGGCCCGGAGGTCTTTGGAGAGGACGGAGTCATTGCCGTTGAAAACGATTTTTTTGACGATGAGCTTGGGACCTTCTGTGATGGCGAAAATGACGCGGGAGCGGTTTTTTCCGGGGATTTCTTCCACGCGATACTGCACATTCACATCGGTGTAATTCCGATCCTCATAAAGGGTCAGGATTTTTTGGCGGTCCAGCTCGATTTTTTCTTCATTCACGACATCCCCTGGTTTCACTCCGAGGTCGCGGCGCACGCGGTTGAGTGGGATATCTTGGGCGCCTTCGATGATCACCTCCTCCACCACGGGACGGCCTTGGAGGAGCACGGTGACTTTCACGCCATCGCCGAGAGGTTCGGCAAAGATTCGCACGTTGGACACGCCGCCGGTTTGGTAAAGTGCGCGTACATCCTGTTCGGCGGTCCGTTCGCTGTAGGGCTTGCCGACCTTAGTTGCAAGGTTTGCCAGAACGCGATCTTGGGAAATACTCGGAGCGCCGACTGTCTCGACCGCGATGTCTTTAATAATCGGTCCGGACGAATCTTCTATGGGCTGTGCGTGAAGGGGGGAGATGTGAGTTGCGAGGGGGAGCGACAGGGCAATGAAGAGGTGTTTGGCGTTTCGGAGAATTCTCATGGTGTGGGCGGCGACGCTCACATCGGCGACGCAGAGGCAGGGAAATACTGAAGCCTTGTCGCGAGGTCAAGAAAAGGGTGCGCTTTTGCCCGATTGAGAGTTGGATTTTATCTGATCCGGGCAATCGGGAAAAATGCTATCCCTGATCGGCAGCACCGCCCTCGGCGGCAAGTTGGGCGGCTGTGAGCACTTTTGGATGCAAGGAGTTCTTTGGTGGTGGCGGGGGTTCGCCACGCAGCCAGGCCTCGAGTTCCGGCAGGATGCTTTCGGGGGAAATGAACCGCTGCCAAACCTTGTCCTCACGCTCCGGGTCGATGGATCCGATGAATTCATTGGCCAGGCTGAAGCTCGGGGAGTGCGAGTGGATGAACTCGCGGCACTCGTCACTGTGTTTTTTTAGGCGTCCTTTGGTGCCGGTGCTGTATTTGCGTTGTTCCATGTTTTCGTTCTGAAGCGCGACGGATTTTTAGTCGAACCATTTCGTTGCCCTGCGGGATGCGGTTCGCATAGTCTCCGGCGCCATGCCGAAAGACTCTTCGATCAAAAAAATCCTCCTCATTGGTTCCGGTCCCATCGTGATTGGCCAAGGCTGTGAATTCGACTACTCGGGCGTTCAAGCCTGCAAAGCGCTTGCCGAGGAGGGCTACGATGTCGTGCTCGTGAATTCAAACCCCGCCACGATTATGACCGATCCCGAGTTCGCCCAGCGGACCTACATCGAGCCGATCACTCCAGAGGTCATTGAAAAAATCCTCGAGCGCGAAAAGCCGGATGCCGTCCTACCTACTCTCGGCGGCCAGACTGCTCTGAACGCCGCCATGGCGCTGGTGGAGAACGGCGCCCTCGAGCGCCACGGCGCCCGCCTCATCGGTGCGAATGCCGAGGCCATCAAGCGCGGCGAGGATAGGTTGATTTTCAAAAACATCATGCTCGAGATTGGTCTCGACTGTGCCCGATCGGGTGTCGCCCACACTCTTGAAGAGGCACGAGCTGTGGGAATCGAGATCGGCACGTTCCCTCTCATCATCCGCCCGGCCTTCACCCTAGGCGGCGCTGGCGGCGGCATTGCCTACAACCGCGAGGAGCTTGATGAGATCTGCCGCCGTGGCCTCGACCTCTCACCCGTAAGCGAGGTGCTGGTGGAGGAATCGCTGCTTGGTTGGAAAGAATTCGAGATGGAAGTCATGCGCGATCGTGCTGACAACTGCGTGGTCATCTGCTCGATTGAAAACCTTGATCCCATGGGCGTGCACACCGGCGACTCGATTACGGTGGCTCCGATCCAGACGCTCACCGACAAGGAATACCAGGCCATGCGCGATGCCAGCTTCGCGGTTATCCGTGCCATTGGTGTTGAAACCGGCGGGTCGAACATCCAGTTCGCCATCAACCCTGCCAATGGCCGCATGGTCGTGATTGAAATGAATCCCCGCGTCTCGCGCAGTTCTGCATTGGCATCCAAAGCGACCGGTTTCCCGATTGCCAAAATCGCCGCAAAGCTTGCTGTCGGATACACGCTGGATGAGTTGAAAAACGACATCACCCGCGTGACTCCCGCCTGCTTCGAGCCGGCGATCGACTATGTCGTGACCAAGATTCCGCGTTTCACTTTTGAGAAGTTCCCCCAGGCCGATCCCACCCTCACCACGCAGATGAAGAGCGTGGGCGAGGCGATGGCCATTGGACGCACATTCAAGGAATCCTTCCAGAAAGCCCTGCGCTCTCTTGAGATCGGCCGCTTCGGCTATGGAGCTGATGGCAAGGATATTGAGCCCAATATTGAAGTAATCCGTCAAAAGCTTCGTATTCCGCGCGCGGAGCGTGTTTTCTTTCTTCGCTACGCCTTCCTTGTCGGTCTCACCGTGGAGGAAATTCACGAACTTTCCTCGATCGATCGTTGGTTCCTCGAGCATATCCGCCTCATCGTGGAGGAGGAAAAGCGCCTTGCTGCACTGCCCTCTCCGATGGGATCTGCCGACTTCCGCCGCGCCAAGCGCTTTGGTTTCTCCGATCGCCAACTCGCCCATCTCACAAAATCTACCGAGTCCGAGGTGCGCGAGGCCCGCAAGGCCGCCGGCATCGTTCCGACTTACCGCCTCGTGGATACCTGCGCGGCTGAGTTTGAAGCGTTCACCCCTTATTACTACTCGACCTACGGCGACGAGGACGAAACCCGCGCCAGTGACAAAAAGAAAGTACTCATCCTAGGCGGTGGACCCAACCGCATCGGACAAGGCATCGAGTTCGACTACTGCTGCGTGCATGCCGCTTTTGCGCTCAAGGAACTCGGCTGGGAAACCATCATGGTGAACTCGAACCCGGAAACAGTTTCGACTGATTATGATACTAGCGACAAGCTCTACTTCGAGCCTCTCACGCTGGAAGATGTGCTCAACATTTATGAGCGTGAAAAGGCGGATGCCGTCATCGTGCAATTCGGCGGCCAGACACCGCTGAATCTCGCTGCCGGCCTTGAAGCCAATGGCTGCAACATCATCGGCACCCAACCCCGCAGCATCGAGATGGCTGAGGATCGGAAACATTTCTCTGCCATGCTCGACAAACTTGGTCTCCGCCAGACTCAAGGCGGCACAGCTACGAATGAGCAGGAGGCGGTGGATGTCGCCGCCCGAATCGGATATCCCGTGCTGGTGCGCCCGTCGTTTGTTCTGGGAGGCCGTGCCATGGAAATCGTCCACGACGAAACCGACCTTCGGCGCTACATCCGAACCGCTGTAGAGGCAAGTCCCGAGCGTCCCGTGCTGGTGGATCGCTTCTTAGAAGACGCCACCGAAGTCGATGTGGATTGCATCTCGGATGGTGAAATCTGCGTCATCGGCGGTGTGATGGAGCACATCGAGCAGGCCGGTATCCACTCCGGAGACAGTGCTTGCGTGATTCCCAGCTTTTCGCTTTCGCCACAAGTTCTCGAGACAATCAAAAACGCCACCAAAGCCATGGCAATCGAGTTGCAGGTGAGGGGACTCATGAATGTACAATTCGCTGTTAAGGACGAGGTCGTTTACATTCTTGAAGTCAACCCTCGTGCCTCGCGCACGGCCCCCTTTGTGAGCAAAGCTACCGGCGTGCCGCTCGCTAAGCTCGCCGCTAAGGTCATGGCTGGAAAAACACTCCGCGAACTGGGCTTCACCAAGGAGGTCATCCCCTCCTACTATTCTGTGAAGGAAGCCGTCTTCCCGTTCATCAAATTCCCCGGCATCGATATCATTCTGGGTCCGGAAATGAGATCCACCGGCGAGGTCATGGGTATCGACTCCGACCTTGGCATTGCCTATGCCAAGAGTCAGATGTCCGCACAACCCGCGCTTCCTCTGAAGGGGGATGTCTTCATCAGTGTTAAAGACTCCGACAAACCCGCTGCCCTCGAAGTTGCCAAGGACCTCGTCGAGCTGGGACTTCAAGTCCACGCATCCACCGGCACCGCCGCCTATTTTGCAAAAAACGGACTCAAAGTTCCCGTCATGCTCAAAATCCGCGAAGGCCGGCCGAATGTCGTGGACTCGATTAAAAACGGCCAGGTGAAGTTCATTCTTAACACCCCGAATGGCGCAGTGCCCCGCGAAGATGAGGTCGCAATTCGCAGCGCCGCCACCGCCGCCCGCGTGCCGACCATGACCACCCTGCGCGCTGCTCGAGCCAGTGTTCAAGCGATTCGCGCCATGCTCAAGTACGGATACAGTGTGAAGAGTTTGCAGGAATACCACGCATAAACCAACGCCCGCGCGGAAGTGAGGGGGGAAAGTCGTCTCTCCGAGACCTACGGATTTCGACCTCGCGACTTCGATGGTAAAAGGCGATGAGGCAAATTTCATCTTTTTAAAAAATCTGCCTTGGAGTTTAAAAGCGCTCATGAACAAAACGATTTCGCGCTCCTTGCTTGTATCGACTCGTAATGAACACAAGGTCGGTGAGATTCGAGATATCCTGGGTGCGGATTTCGAGATTCTGGATCTCTCGGTGATAAGTGGCGTGGGGGAGGTAGAGGAGACGGGGGTGACTTTTGAGGAGAATGCCACGCTTAAGGCTCTGGCGGTGTCGGGGCATTTTGACGGGTGGGTGATTGCGGACGACTCCGGACTGGAGGTTGATGCCTTGGATGGTGCGCCCGGCGTTTGGTCGGCGAGGTTCTCTGGGGTGGGGGCGACGGATGCCTCGAACCGTGCACTACTTTTGGAGAAGCTCGAGGGCGTTCGCGGCAAGGAACGCTCGGCGCGTTTCCGCTGTGTGATCGTGCTGGCGCGGGCGGGTCGCAAGCTCGCGGCTTTCAGCGGTTCGGTAGAGGGAGTAATCATTAACCAGGAAAAAGGCTTGGGCGGATTCGGCTACGATCCGATCTTCGTTCCGGAGGGTCACTGCGAGACCTTTGCACAGCTTGGCTCGGCGGTGAAAAATGCATTGAGCCATCGCTCCAGGGCGCTTGCGGGCTTGCTGGCTTGGAGTGGATGGAACGATTGAAACTTTGCGCGCTTGTCGCGTTGCCCGGTATCGATATGATGCCGGTTCGCATTTATGCATCAAGGTTCCCTTGCCCTTCTCCTGCACGCCCACTTGCCGTGGGTGAGGCACCCGGAGTATGAAGAATTTTTAGAAGAGGACTGGCTTTTTGAGGCCATTCTCGAGTGTTACATTCCGCTTCTCAAAAACCTTCGCCGCCTTGTTTTCGACAAGGCGCCCGTGAAGCTCACATTCACCCTCACTCCCCCACTCTGCGCGATGTTGCGGGATCCGCTGCTGCAGGCACGCTCCGAGCGCTATCTGGCGCGAGGAGTCGATTTGGCTGCGATGGAGATCGAGCGTACGGCGCATGATGCCGCGATGCGCGATGTGGCGAGGCACTATCACGCCCGTCTCTCGGAAGCACTGGATTTTTACACACGGGAAATCAACCGCGATATCGTGGGGGCATTCGCCCAGCTCCAGGCGGATGGCATTATTGAAATCATCACTTGTGCCGCAACGCATGGCTTCCTGCCGCTCATGGAAATTGTGCCGGAGGCGATGAGGGCGCAAATTCTGATTGGATGCGATTACCACCGAGAGTGCTTTGGGAGACCTCCCGAGGGGATCTGGCTTCCCGAGTGCGGGTATGTACCGCGCGTGGACAGCCTGTTGCAAGAAGCGAATCTGCGGTGGTTCGTCGTGGATGCCCATGGACTCATGTACGGCGAGCCGAGGCCGCGATTTGCTATTTATGCGCCGTATTTCACGCCTGCCGGGCCGGCTGTTTTTGGCCGCGACCGCGAGTCGAGCAAGCAGGTCTGGAGCGCACGCGAGGGGTATCCGGGCGATCCGGCTTATAGGGATTTTTACCGCGACATCGGCATGGAGTTGCCGGAGGACTACCTCCGTACGGTGCTGCCTGACATGGGTTGCCGCCGCAACACGGGCTTCAAATATCACCGCATCACCGGCTCGCCGGACAAGCAAATCTACAACCGCGCGTGGGCGATGGCTGCAGCGGACCATCACGCGGGCGACTTCCTGAACGCCCGTATCCGGCAGTTTGAGCATTTGAAATCGATGTTGCCGATCGATCCTATTATCTTGAGCCCTTTCGACGCCGAGCTTTTTGGCCACTGGTGGTATGAGGGGCCGGAGTTTCTCGATCTCTTTCTGCGCAAGGCGGCCTACGACCAAAATACATTCCGACTCACGACACCGGGGACCTATTTGAAGGGAAATCCGACGCAGCAAATGGTGAGCCCATCGCCTTCGAGTTGGGGAAACAAGGGTTACTGGGAAGTCTGGCTTGACCGATGCAACGCTTGGATCTACCCGCACCTCCATTCCGCTGCCCGCCGCATGACGGCATCGGCGCGGGCCAATCGGAACACTCGCTCCGTTTTTACCAAGCGGCTCCTGCAACAACTCGCCCGGGAGCTTCTGCTCGCGCAGTCCAGCGACTGGGCGTTTCTCATGAAAACTGGCACGGCGGTGGATTACGCCACGCGCCGCACGAAGGACCACATTCTGCGCTTCAACAAACTTCATGAAATGCTGGAGACCGGCGAGTGCAATGAGGCTCTCCTCTCTGCCTGTGAGGTGCGGGATAACATTTTTCCAAATCTTAATTGGAAACACTACCTGTGATTTTGCCAACCTCCACTGTGTCTCGGCCCCTGAAAAATCGGCCATGCTGGAGGATTCTCCTCCGGTTATACGCCTTCGCGCTCGCATTGGTTTTTGCTGTCTTGTCGATTGAGGCTGCTTCGCCTGATACCCAGGAGATCGCCTTTGCTGTGCCGGGCCAGGGATTGATCACGCTCGGGGTCTTCAACAGAGCGGGCAAGCTGGTGAGAACCCTGCACGCGCTGGATGGCGAGGAGGTTTTTCGTATTGGGCTCAATGGCTACATCACGAAGTGGGACGGTCGGGATGGTGCAGGGCAGAAGGTGCCAGCAGGTCGATACTTTTTGAGGGGCTATCTCATAGGCGATCTCACGGTGGAGGGTGAGGCGTTTCATTTTAACGACTGGGTCTCGTCAGCGGAATCACCTATGCCGCGTCGGATCGAAGACTTTGTGATGTTGCCGGGCGGTGGCTTGCTGCTCGCCGGGACCACCACCGCCGGACAAATCTTCTGTGGACGCTATTCAAATGAGGCGGGGTTTCTCTGGTGTAGGGAGATTGAAGCGGCCTTAACGCCCAGAATCTTGCTTGCAGCAACCGATACGGCGGCTGTTGTTCACGCTGGCCAGAGTTGGAAAGTTTTTTCGCTGCAGGACGGCAGCGACTTATCGGACACCGCTCTGCCGGTTGACACTCGCCCGACTGTGCTCGCGGCAGACAATGAGCATGTCTATTTTTTCGAGGGCGATCTCATCCAAAGCGTCACGCTCGATGGAGCGGTCTCTGAATTACAGGCTCCGGCTCGTTTTGGAACTCTTGCTGCTGCGGAAACCGGTATCGCAGGTGCCTCCGGCGGCAGTGTATGGATCTCCACCTCTGGGGAGCCGTTCGCAAAAATCCCGCTCCCGGCGAGTGTGGCTTCACTCTCGTTTGGGGAGGGCAAGACACTGTGGTTCACTGGCACTTCGATGGATCCCGACGCCTCGCCGGTCGTCGCCCAGGCGAATTTCGAGGGCGGCATCCTGCGGGCACTTGTTCCCAAGACCGGAGACCCGCGTCCCGTCTTGGTTCGCGCCTCGCGCACGAGCGATGTGTTTTCTGTTTTGGAGGAGTCTCCCGGTTTGCAGCGACTGCGGGTTCTTTCGCGAAATCCTGAAGGTGGATGGTCCATCGACTGGGAACGATCGATTCAGGACGCCTCGGCTTTTGGTTTCGTTGACGGGCAGGCCAGCGCCAATGCAACGCCTGTGCCGCAACCCTCAACACTTCGCTTCCGCTTGGATGAAAACCCGCTTACCGGCAAGCATGAAGAAGTCACTCTCCATGCCACATTCGGGGCGGAGGGCGTTCAACTTACGACCGCCGACGGCCTCCCGCTTGTCACAGTCAGCCATAGTACAGATATCCAACGCGTCGCCATCCAGCGCGGTCCTGATCCCGACAGTCTTCGCCTCCTGCAAGGAAACGGAGCCGTCGTCGAAGAATACCTCGTCCGAGGTCTCCGCCATATCACCCCGCTCACCGTGGGCGAAGTGGAGGTCTCGGAGTGATAATAGTTACAGTCGGGGCGCTAAAAACAGGGACTTGATATGTCCGGTTTTTCTAATCCTCGATTTCCTTTTCGGATGGTGAACGTATGCCAGCCCATTCTTGATTCGAATCCGAAATGCGCAGCACGGGGCGGGATGGGATTTCGGCGGCTGGCAGTATGATTCCTGTATAATTCCGGTTTGCCTTAAATTCGAAGACTGCCAGTTGGCGTTTGTAGTCGATTTTTCCGCTTTCCTTGTGGATCAGAAAAATCTCGGTCTCACCCGGAGGGATGAAAACTTCGCGTCGTTCGTTCGCTGAAAACTGCATGGCTTCCATTTCGTCGATCGATACGAAAACTGGTTCGGTTTGCCGAAAATTTGCGATTACCAACCGGGCCATGCCGGGGCGCCGCGATTCTTCTGGAACGGGGAATTCCCGGATCGTGTCGACTTTCAGTTTTCCGCCGGTTGGCGTGATTTCACCGTACACGACCAGAAGCGTCATACTGCCTTCGTCAAAGCTGGCGGCGATTTTCGCTGCGGGCAGTTGCGTGTCGTGGGCGGGAATTTTCAGGAACTCCCGGTGGCGGAAGACATCCACGGTATCTTTCTTTTTGTAGGTGATCTGCCGCACGAGTCCGCCTTCGCCTACGCGAACATCGTTCGCCAGCGGTTTGTTGTGGAATTTCAGATCAAGCCCAGTCTCCCATGCCTCTACGCCATTGCGGAAGGTCGCGTTGAAGACTTTTACAAACGCGTCTTTGGGCTTTTCCTCCTTCTCGGTTTCTTCGGCGCGTGCTGGCGCGAGTAGGAATAAAATAACGACTCCACGTGCAAGCATCGGAATTGAGAAATGGAGCGAGTTAAATTTGATACTCATTTCGTCAATAGGAAATGGATTTTGGGTTGAGAGTTCTCCATTCGCTGGGGGCAATGGGTTCTTCATTGATGGTAGAGGGATAGACCGGTTCGAGTTGAATCACATTCTCGGTGATGGCAGTAGATGTCGGAACGAAGGTATCCGCACCACTCTTGGTCTGGATTTCGCCAGTTTGGCCCACTATGTAGACAGAATATGCTAGGCTTTGGGTTGTGAGGAGGTTGGCCGTTCGGCGCAGAAACTCCTCCTTGCCGGCATCCGATACCGCGCTCATTCGAGTCCCTAGCACGATGTTGGTGGTCGAGTTGTTCGTTTCCCAAAAGGCTGGGATGCGCGACAGGTCGCCGACGGAAATGATAAATCCGTTGGTGCTGTTTGTGGCGAAATCCCGAATGGCGGTGACCGTGTTTGATGGATGCAGCGTTTGGTTGCCCAAAAGCGAGGAGGCGCCATTAGTGGGGTTGCCTTCATAGACAAATTGTCTGAGGGCGGATTGCAGGACGACACCAAGCCCATCACGAACGACGCTGTTGGGATTGATGCGGCCAGAGATGTTCGTGTCGGTGCGGAAGACATCCATCAGTAGAAATGCATTTTTTGCGTAGGCTGCGTTGGTCGCCGAGTCGCTACCCCGGCCGCCGAGCCAGTTTTGAAAGTTTGCCGCACTGTTTGTGGCCCGGTTGTTTGTGGCGGAATCAGACTGTCCGATGCGTAGTGTAGCGCCCATCGATCTGTAGCCCTCGATATCGTGACGGATGGGATCGTAGATGTAGCCGAGTTCACCTAGCGAAGTGAGATTGGTGTTTTTGACAAAATGGTTGCCGGCGGGGTCGGTTGTGAACTCGTATAGCCCTTTTTGCCACAAAGCATTGTCCGTATATCCTGACATTAAGCCGTAATTGTAGTTTATACTGCCCAGCGATATCTGGGGTGCGGAATTGAGCGAATTGCCTGTTCCATCTCCAGAGTTTTTCCATGATTGTGAAGTGGATTTTTTCACCACCGAGACGATTTCAAAATTGGAGCGAAGGTCGCCACGAGTGAATCGCGGATCGGAGGTTGAGGAATTTGGAGCATTGTTTTCGGTTGCAGATTCTGCATCGTTGAGACCGCTTGAACACCATGAGGGGTTCTGCTCATCACGCATGACATATTGACGGAGAGTGCTGTAAATGCGAAAGGCGCAGTCTATGATTCCGCTCGAGTTCGCCAAAATGAGTCGCTCCTGCTGGTGGGGATAACTTGGACTGGAAAGCGATTCCGAGTTGTAAATGGCGTATCTTTTGCTTGATCCGCTATTTGTTGCGCGCGTGGTGATGAAATAGTCCTCGTATTCCATGCCGTTTGCCATTGGCGTGTTTCCATTGGTGTTCACGAGATTCCATTGTCCTGTGTTGGTTCCGAATGTGAGTTGATACCGATTCGTGGAAATTGATCCCAAGAGCCCGTTCTGGCTATCGCAAGGAAATGTGCCTCCATCCGTTGTAAAATAAACATTACCGCCAGGTGGGATTGAAAGGTTGGCGGGCAGGCGCATTTTCAAATCTGAAAGGCGTAGCTTATCCGGGTAACCAAGCGCGAAGGCGTTAACCCATTTTCCTCTTCCACTCAAAAGGATATGCGGATCATTTCCCAAGTCGCTTGTGGAAATAGTCTTGCCAGAAACATTGGCGAGTTCGACATAATGACCAAATCGGAGTTGAATGGAGACCGGTGCCGTGCTCGATGGCGGGTGTGCCCCATTGGATTGGTTGACCACACGAGTGACTCGGGTGTATTCGGAAAGTATCAGACCGATCTCTTTACCAAAAGCCATCGGTATGTCTTCATCTTGCTGAATAGTAGGATCGTGTGGCATAAAATCCGGCGAGTTCCCAGAATATGCAGTGTCGTCGGATAGAATAATTGTTGCTTGATTATCTGTATCCACAAAATCACGGATATTTGCCGCAATGCGTGTGGCATAAGTTTTTTGATGGACTGCTGTCGGCGTGGTTGCGGTTCCATTGGCAGCGGAGTAAAAGCGTTCGCCGAAGGTCGGCAGGTTGTTGGTGATTGCGTCGCGGATGGTGAGTGTCTGGTTGGCAATCTGGTTCGAATCTGTAGTGGAGGTGATGAGCGCATTCAGATTGAGGCGTCGTTTCCCATCAGGCGAGCGATCGTCATGTCTGGAATAAATCGTCACAAATGGCTTGATGGATTCCCATTGCGCTGTGGTTAAATTTCCGCTGTTGGTAATGGCGTATTGGGCATGAGCGGGGGTGAAGGGCATTGCATGTGTGTTGCTGTTTGTAAAAGCCAAGAGATTCGACAAGTTGTTTGTGTCAAGATTGCTAATGGCATTCGGGGCGTTGGTGAGAGGTGTCAAAGCTAATTCGCTTAAAAGCGCTCCATCGGAACGGGTGTGGTTTCCTGAGAGGTTATTGGAGGATCCTGCGTAACGAATATCGATTTTACTGCATTCGTCATCAGCCCAGTAGGCGTAGCGGCCGATCACTTTCCCTACGGAATTCCTTATATAAACCCAATTTGCAGATAGGGAAGGAATCGCATTGGCGTTCGTGAAGGTGTTGCGAAGTCCCACAAGACCGCTTGGAAAACGGGTGTTAGTTTTATTGATGTCGCACCAAATATCATTGGAGTTCGAAAGCGTGCGGAAAACCGATTTGCCAGAGCGATCTAAGTCTTCAATCGCGATCGAACTCGATGATAAAAAATTTGCGTCAAAATTTGTGAGTGTGTTAAAATTTGTTACTGCGGTTGAAAAGAGAGGTACGCGCTTGGTGGTGGTGCCGTTTGAAGAAAGAATGCGCTTTCCGATAAACAGATAAGGATTTGTATTTGAACCTAAAATATAAAACGCCGAGTAGGGGCCATCGATTTTTATGTTTTCAAGGCGCGCCAGAAAATCCTGCATTCCCGCCTCCGCTGCCAGTTCGGCTTGGTATTTGGATTGTATGCTTTTGGCGATACGGCGCTCGAGGTTCATACTGGTGAGGAAAGCCACGGTGATTGTGCTCAGAAGCACGACCACAAAGAGCGTGCTCACAAGCGCGAAAGCTTCTTGTTGGAAGCGGATTGTCATGGGAGTTAAGATAGAATTTAGAAAATTTCAGGTATGTATTTCTCGGTTTCAGTTTTTTTATCAATTCTGTTAATTTTATTTAATATGTATAAAACAATTACGGTGTGTTAAGCTTAATCCTTGTGGTGAAAGTTTTGGTATTTTTTAAGTAGTCTGGGGAGTTTGTGTTTGCGGAGAATTCCTTCCATTCGGCAACCGCATTTCGTGCTCCGAAGCGCATGGTTCTTTCGTTGTTAACCGAGGTGATCTTGATTTCCACGAGGTCGGGCATGTTTTTCGCGGGGGAGCGTGTCCATTTGGAAAAATTGCTTCCATCTGTCGTAAAATAGTTTGCATTGAAATCGATCACATTGCGGGCTAGGATCTCCAATCTGTCGTGATCGATGTCTAAGACGCTCTCGGGGGCGTTGTTGAGCTTTGTGAAGGTCTCGTTGCTTTCGACAAAGTAGCGGTAGAGGTTGTAGGATTGGCGTCCGTTTTCGCCAGCGATAGGGCTTTTGTTGTCGTAGGCGACGAAGTAGGCAACGGCACAAATATCGCTTTTGCTGGATATTGTGTCTTGCGAACTGATGGGTAGCGCGGCGAGGAAGCCGATATTCGGGGTGTTGGTGAGGTTCGTTCGGAAAAATTCGGTATTCGTCGTTGGCAGAATGTGTTTCAAATCAGAAGACATCACCTGCAACCCTGCCCGGGCCTCCCGATAGGCCTCGACTTTTTTTTCCGCCCCCCGCCATATACTTGTGGCATTGTGGACGATATTAAGAAGGATAATCAGAATGATGGACAGAACAGATATGGCGACAAGGACTTCCAATAAGGAAAAGGCGGAGAATATTTTTGACCGAATTAAAAGAATTTTCAAAATTTAGAAGAGTCCATTTGGTTTGTTACTGTTTTGGTTTTCGTAATTTCATTTGGAATTGCAGGCTCTCCGATCCGAAATTCAACAGGACGCCTCGTCAATGCCGGGTGCTGCAAGGTCGTTTACAAGTTGGACTTCATGAATGGGCAGGATGGTTTGAACAGCTTTCAGCTCAACAATAAGCGTCTGATCTACGACTAAATCTGCAACGAAATCACCGACACACTGCTCCTTATACTTGACCTCGATGGACTTTTGTCTTTCAGCTGCAATTTCGGAGGCTCCCAACTCAATAGCCAGTGCATTTTCATACACAGATTCAACAAACCCCGGGCCTAAACATCCATGGGCCTCCATAGCAGCGCCGATCACTCTACCTGCCAGATTATAATCTGTTTTCATAAATTCTGTTAATTTTTTTTTAATTCTGTTTAAAAACCTAAAAGCGTTACAAACGAGTTGGTTGTTCTTACGGCGGGTTCTGCGGAAGGGGGGTAGGCGATGTCGATTTGGATGCGGGAGAGGTTGCTGATACCGGTGTTTGTGAAGATTGAGATTTGGGCGTAGAAGTCGATTTCAGAGTTGTTTGTGGCAGATGTCGTGAAGGATTGGACTTCACCATCGTCTTTGAAGCCCAGAAAGTTGTTGGTGTTGTCGTGTGTGGCCAGATTCAGCGTTTGCGTGTCACCATTCGGATTTGTGGTGATGGTTCGGTTCGCTCCAATGCCGGTTTTGATTTCGGAAAAAATCCGCTGGGCGATAATGGTGGCATCCGTTTCGCGCATGCTGTTTTGGGAGGATTTCAGAGCAACGGGGAGAATGCCTACGATGGCTATCACGGCAAATGAACCGATCCCCAGAGCGATCACAATCTCGATGAGGGAAAATGCGGGGGGATATGTCGGGTTTGAAGGTGAGTGGCGCGGCGTTGAATGGCTTTTGGCCTGTGTCATCTTATGAGGTCACAACATACTGACATCCAGTGTGACTCGTCCTGTGTAGCGAGCAATGGAGATGATCTCGAGTCCACCGCTATTTTGCATGTTGACGCTAAGAGACTGATTCGCTCCGCGCTGGCCTTCTGTAAGGGCAATTCGGAGTCCGTCGGAGGTGCTGGGTAGTTGCACGGCGCCGGTGGAAGAAAAATGGACGGCACCAAGGTTGTATTTCGAAGGTTTTCCCGGGAGGGAGTCGATGGTTGTGTCGCTCACGGCAGCAAGGCCCGAATTGTCATACAGAATTTTCGATTCTGAATCCTCGCCTTGGAACAGAACGCCACGCGGGAGCTTGATCCAGCGGGTGGTGAATTCCCAGGCCTCGGCGTCATTCTTGCGGAGGATGAGCATGGCATCCTGTTCATCGGGTTGTGATGCATCGGTTCCATTTTTTTTCCAAAAAACCACTACGACTTCGCGACCGGTTTCGATGGCCGAGACGCGGGCCTGCTCGAGCGTACTCATGACTACAGTGACAGCGGCCTTGCGTCCGGTCGGGCTTTTAAATCCCGAAATGGCTGGAATAGCCAGTGTCATAAGAATCGCGGTGATCCCGATGATAGTTAGAAACTCACTTAAAGAATAACCTATCTTATTTGAATAAAAACGTTTGCAATTCATTTTTATGGTTTCCCTAAACAAATCCACCCTAAGCTTCTCCCTTGAAGTGATTGGTATTTTTCACCTCATCAGTGCCTTGTAAAATCTTTTTTTTTCAAAAGATATAATTTTCCGCGCAAACTATTTTGCCGAAAAAAATGAGCAACTTCTGCTGTGTTACGAATTCGACACGATCTGCAGGAGAGCTTGGTTTGGTCTGCTCAGCGGTGGGGAACCGGTGCGGACATCTCCAGAGTGAGGCGGCGGGCGTGTTCTCTTAAAAAGGAACGCCCTTTGCGGGCGCTGGCCATGATTTGATCGGGTTCCTTGCCACCGGCAATTTCTAGGATGAAGGCACCGTGAAAATGGACCTGTATCAGTTCGCGCAGGAATGCTCCCCAGTCGATGCGCCCATCACCTGGGGGGCAGTGCTCATCCGAGTGGCCACGGTTGTCGTGCACATGGAGCATGCGCAGGTATGGCGTGAGTTTGTAAACGAGGTTGTAAAGTTCACCGGAGAGAAACGCGTGGCCGGTATCGAGGCAGGCACCGACTTGGTTGGTCTCGAGCGCTCCAAGAATCCAGACGATATCACTCGAGTTTCCAAAAAGGAGGTGCGGGAGTTTGTTTTCGAGCACGCAGCGAATGCCAACCTCGCTGCAGCGCATGGCGACTCGGTTGAGAACTGAGACGACATTTTCAATCCGCACGAGGCGTTCCTCACGTGATGGGATATCGGCATTTTCAGGTCCTGGATGTATGACAAAATAGTGCACGCCAAGCACGGCGGCTGCTTCGACCGCCTTGAGAATCTCATCCAGCGCGTATTCGCGGAATCCCGCATCAGGTGAGGAAATATCGATGTCAGTCGCGAAGGGGGCATGGAACGAATAAGCCTCCATGCCGAGTGCATCGATCATGTTCGCCGCATCGCGTACGGCGCTCAGGTTTTTGTAATCCAGATGTGCTGGGGAAAAAACCACCTCGATCATGCTGAATCCGCTCGCACGGATTGTCTCTAGGCAGTCGAGTAAGTTGGTCATGTAAAAGCATCCTGTGGAAAGTCCAATAGGCCAATTTGTCATATGAGAACCCTTTCAAAATGGTGTGTGTTTGATCCCTCCAGTTCGGCTTCAGTGATGCTCGCGGCTTCGTCGGCTACGCTCGTTTTCAAGCCCGAGAAAATCCTCACATAGAAATCGGCCCGCATCTTTGGGGAGTAATCCTTCCATTGCTGTCCCCAGCCATAGTCGCGCTCAAACTTGGAGCGGATGAGCCCGGCGACATGTCTGGGATGCCAACCTCTGGGCACAAGGGTTTCGGTGACGGCGCGAATGGTAGTCGGGCGGAGAAGGAGATCGTTTGGAAAAAGCAGTGCATCACGAACGCCCTCAGGAAGGGCCTCGAGCGGCGTCCGGTCGTAGGTGTGTGGCCAGCTGATGACGGGATCGTGCTGCCTAGAGTAAAAAAAATCGTGAAAGGCGCGCAGTTGGGAAGTTTCGTATTCCTTCAGGAGTTCGCCAGTGCCGGAGGTGGCATCGGGAATATCTGTCGAGAAGTGCTCTGCCCAGCGCGCGGCCTGCTCGGGGTCGCGCATGGCGGCCACGGCACCTGATGTTTCGCTTCCCCCAGCAGGTACGAAAATGATCGGACCAATTTTACCGATGTTATCGGCCCCGACAGCGTAGGATTGCTGCCAAGGTTTCAGGTATCCGCTGAACGGAACCCTCACCGTGCGCGTCGGCAGCGGGTCGCCATATTCGGAGAGGTCGATCGAAATCATCTCCCGACCTCGCTGCGAAGGGGCAACCTCCACCGCTGTCAGTTCCACCGGAATCCGGCAATGCGGGCGGGATATTTCAAGAATGAGACGGCTAAAAAATTCCATTACAAGCCCGAGGCCGGCGAATGCCCTTTCGATTTGTGTCGGGGCATGTCCATCGCTGGCGGCCTTTGACCCGAGATCGCAAAGTTCTAAAAAGACCGGCGAGTCGCGGCGGATGCGCCAGATATAGTGGTGGCCGCGTCCGCTGAGAACATGCAGGGCGTGGATGCCAAAGTGTTCGAGGATTCTATGTATGGCGTGTGCCACGGGTTCCTGGAGTTCAAAAGTTCTTTTGGGGTCCAAATAGGCCTCAGCGGCGAAATCAAAATTCACATACTCGATGTCGAGATGTGCAATGAGGGATTCCCGGTCTGAGAGCGAGCGGCAGATATCCAATCCTTCCTCAAGGCTATGGAAAAGCTCATCCGGCATACGGGGTTCGCGCACTGGCCACTCGACCCCATCTGCTGTTATGTAGTCGCAGGTTGTCGTGGATGGTGTTTTTCCGCCAAGAAATTCCAGCATTCGAGTGCGCACGGTGGGGCTTTTGTAGAACGCACGCAGGGTTTGACGGATGTCTTGCATGGCAACGGATGTCTAACGTGCGTGCCCTTGCGGGCACGCACGAGGACGGCTTTCCCCTAGCTAACCGGGATTTCCAGCGCTTTTGGTTTTGCAATCTCGCCTTTCGGCAGATGCACCCTCAGAAGGCCGTCCTTAAACTCCGCCGAGACCTCGTTTTTTCTCGTACCCTCAGGTAGGGAGAACGAACGCTCGAACGCGCCGTAGCTTCGCTCAAGGCGGTGGAAGCGGCGTCCGCTCTCTTCCTTCTCGAGCTTGCGCTCGCCGGAGATGCGGAGTGAGCCATCCTCCACTTGGACTTTTACATCCTCCCTTTTTACCTCAGGTAGTTCAGCCTTGATTGTGTATTCTTTGTCATTTTCCTCGACGTCCACGAGTGGGCTCCACTCGTTGGTGTTCAGCGTCTCATCGATATTCCAAGTCAATGGAGGTCGAGGGAAGATGCTGTTCATACGGTTCGTCATGTTTTCGAATTCCCTGAAGGGATTCCAACGGATCAGTGTGTTCATTATTGTCTTTGACCGGTGTGGTTCATTGTCTGCGGTTACAGCCACCGGATCTGGAATCCACAGTTTGTTTGCGCGGGTCGATCAACGGGTCCCTGCTCACATCAACACCAAACCATCTCCTCTTGAGCCCCTCAATGGGGTGAAATCCCAATCGTTGCGTCTTTTCACCTGCGGAGTTCCTCCCTACGGTATCGGCTTCTCATGCCATACGGTTCGTTCATTGATTTTGTGTTCGGGATTTTTGTCCTGTTCCTCGGGGCCATAGTGGGTTCTTTTCTGAACGCCTGCATTCACCGCATGCCACGCGGGGTAAGCCTGAACCAACCTCGGCGCTCGTTTTGTCCGGGTTGTGAGCGCGTTATCCCGTGGTATGAGAACCTTCCGCTGGTCAGTTGGTTGGCCTTGCGCGGCAAGTGCTCCGCTTGTGGCTGGCGTATTCCTTTCCGTTACCTTCTGGTTGAGGTTCTCACGGCATTGCTTTTTGCAGTCGTGTGGGAGCGTTTCGGTTTGCCCTTGGCTGCCGTGTATTGGGTCTTTGTGAGCTTGCTCGTGGTGGCGACTTTCATTGATTTTGAGCATTTCATCATTCCGGATGAAATCACGTGGGGAGGAACGGCGGCGGGGATTGTTTTCTCCGCAATTGTCCCGGAAATGATGGATTCCTTCTCGCGATGGGAGTCTTTTGCATATTCGCTCGGAGGAGCCGCCTTCGGCTTTGCGCTGCTTTTTTTGGTCGTGGAGGGAGGTAAGTTGGCATTTGGAAAAATCCGGCACGCATTTCCCGAACCGGAGGACTTTGATTGGAGAAGGGAGGGTGATCGTATCGTGCTGACGCTGGCGCGCGAGGACCTGGATTGGATGGATGTTTTTTCGAGAGAGCGCGATGTACTCACGATTGACGTCGATGGAGCCGCGCTGGGAGCGAATGGCGCCGAAATTCGCGGCAAGCTGAAATTCTGGCATAACCGCTATGAGTTTGAAACATCCAGCGGATCACTGGATCAGCTCGAGCGCATCTCGGGTAAAATGAAGGCGGTCGTGATTCCCAGAGAGGCCATGGGTTTCGGCGATGTGAAATTCATCGCCTGCATTGGCGCCTTCCTGGGCTGGCAGGCCGTTCTATTCACCCTTTTCGCGGCATCCATCATCGGTTCCATCGCGGGATTTGCAGGCATCGCTCTGGCGAGGGACCGTGCCGGCGTGCGGATTCCGTTTGGGCCGTTTCTTGCTCTAGGCGCATTCCTCTGGCTTTTCGGCGGCAGGGAATTGGCCGAGTGGTATCTCAGCTGTCTGCAGAGCCCGGGTGGTTTTTTTAGGTAACACCAAAGGTCGAGCCGGATATCACGCTGATTCTAGCGACGGATGTTCTTCTCGAAAAGGTAATGGCTCACGAGCCACTCGTTGCCGTTGCTGTAGCCCCAGAGTTCGGCGCATGACAGGAAGAAAACCCGCCAGTAGGCACGCCATTTAGCGGTGTTTTCCTTGCCGTAGGTGGCTTCCAGAATGGGAGCTATGACTGCCTCGTTGGCGTCCATTTTTTCTAGCCAGGCTTCTGATGTTCTTTGGTAGTGGGTGCCGCTCACGCGCCAGTGGCCTCGAATGGCGAGGTCATCCTGGAAGTAGAGAAGGAGGTCGTCCGAGGGCATGGTGCCACCTTCGAAGAAGTAGCGCGTAATCCAGTCTGACGGGTCCTTGCCTTCGAAGTGGTAGGCGAATTTGCAGTGGGTGAAGATGTGAACAAAGAGCTTTCCGGCGGGACGCAGCCAGCGAGCGACTTTTGCCATGAGGAGCTGGTAGTTTTTCATGTGCTCGAACATCTCAACGGAAACCACACGGTCGAACGAGCTGTCGCCAGCTTCGAAATCATTCATGTCGGCAGTGACGATGCGCACATTTTTGAATCCACGACGCGCTGCTTCGGTGTCGATGTGGGCTTTTTGAGTGGAGGAGTTGGAAACGCCTGTGATGCGGGAGTTCGGGTATTTTTCCGCCATCCAGAGCGTGAGGCTTCCCCAGCCGCAACCCAGTTCCAGCACATCCTGTCCATCGGTGAGTTGGGCACGCTCGCAGCTGAGGGCGAGCATGGCCTCCTCGGATTCGGCAAAAGTCGTGTCCTCGCGCTGCCAATAGCCGGAGCTGTATTTCATGCGGGGTCCGAGGACGAGTTTGAAAAAATCGGTCGGTACCTCGTAGTGCTGCTCATTGGCCGCTTCGGTCTTAATGGCGATCGGGCTGCGCTTGAGTTCCTCGATGAAGGCACTCAGGGCCTCGCTCTGGGCGATGGCGTCTGGTTTTGTCTCTTCGCGGAGCTTTTTGGCCAGCAGGTTGCGAATACCGATGCGGATGGCGGCGTCTGGCAGAAGATTTCGGGCGAGAAGATTGTCGATAGAGATCATGGTTTTTTAGGAATCCAGGGAATGAACGGGCTGGTGCGCCGTTGATAGTCACGGTAGGCGTCCCCGCGTGTGGCAAGGGATCTGGCCTCTGATGGCGGTATGCCGGTCACACAGGTCAGAAAATAGAGCATAAATAGCGGGCTGGCGAGGCCAACCCAACTCCAAGGCGAGCCAAGCGCGAATACGAAGTAGGCGATCCAGACCATCCACTCGAAAAAATAATTCGGATGGCGCGAATATTTCCAAAGCCCGATATCGCAAACGCGGCCCTTCGCGGGAGGCTGTGACTTGAAGAGCGCGAGCTGCGTGTCGGCGATGGACTCCCCGCCGATGGCGACCAGCCAGAGAATGACCCCGGCCACTTCGAAAAACCCAATCCCCGAAGACGGATTCGCACACGCGAGCGCGATCGGAATGCTCAAGACTCCGATAAGAACTCCCTGCAGTTGAAAAAAACCTAAAAACATCAGCCAAGTGTGCTTCGGAAATTGCGTGCGCAGCGCGGCGTAGCGCGGGTCCTCCTCCGGATGGTGCGACATGACGCGTTTATAAAGATGCATTCCAAGCCGGAAGCTCCAGGCAAAAACCATCGCCGCGATCAGGGCGTTCCGAACGATGTGCCCGCTGCCGAAGATGCCGTAAAAAAGGGCCACGGGTGTGAATCCAAACGACCACCAGATATCCACGATCCCCGCATTGTTCATCCGGCGCGCAAAAAACCAAACGACAACCATCATGGCCATTGCTATGGCTGTTCCTGAAATGATGAGTGGAAGAATATTCATGAAGCTTGGAATCTATGCGGTCCGCAGAACTATCCTATGCGGCTTTTTTTGAAACTAAAAATGCCCAGCATCGGTGGTTCTGCAGTCGAAAATGACGCGATGGGCGCTGACACCGAGAGGGCCAACTTCCGGCATGGCCCAAATATACCCTCTGAAGCTGCCGAATCGCTCTTAGACACCTCTATGTCCGAACGCCGCTCGAACCACACCTCTGAACGCCGCTTCGCGGCTGAAAATGCGACTACTCCTTGCGGATGGTTCTGAAGACCGGTTGCAGGATCGGGTTTGGGTATTCTTGAACGGCGGTTCCGATTATTTCGCCCCTCTCGTTGTAGATGGGCACAGCCGTGCGGATCGGTGATCCGTAGTCGATAAAACCCTCGATCTCTGTTTCCTCGAATCCCGCGCCATCGATCGTAATGCCGGTTCGTCGTTTCTCGAAGGCCGTTGGTGTTGCAGGCTGGATGATGTATTCAGCGTCAGCTTGTGAATGGATGCGCGGGGCAGTGTATTGTGTGGCTACGGGAATCTCGCGGCCAATGAACATTCTCGTTTGAGGGGGAGCACTTGCTCTTGCGGGTTCTCCGAGAAACTGATGGTTCCGGCGGATTTCCTGTTCCTCCTCTTCGTCGGGAGTCAGTGGCGGCGTAGGGGTGGGTTGGGGAGTGGCTGAGACCGCTGTGGCGTTTACTTTGGTATCTGTCTGTCTAGCTGGCTCGGCATCCGATTCGGGAGCAGAAAAACCAGTGGCCAAGAGGCAAAAAAAAGCCAACACAAACCAATCCAGTATTGTTGGGAAATCGATAATA
>JBIJCR010000096.1:0-9018 GCA_044344595.1 Terrimicrobiaceae bacterium | reverse complement strand
GAACCCGATCCACCAGTTTTTTATTGAGAGCAATTACCTCCCGATCGTGAAGGAAGCAGTGCTGGAAGAGATACCTGGCATCAGCTCGATTCAACTCCAGAGCGCTGGAGAAGCGGAGATGCCCACCCGCCCGGCACCTGCTGCCGTAGCGAAACCGGCCAAGGAAAAGCCTGCCGGGACTCAACTACAGGGCCTCAATCCGCGCAACCGCTTCGATTCTTTTGTAGTGGGTACGAACAACGAATTCGCCCATTCGGCAGCCCTCGCGGTTGCCAATTCTCCGGCCATTACCTACAATCCGCTATTTGTTTATGGCGTGAGTGGGCTCGGAAAAACGCACCTCCTCCATGCCATCGGCCACCATGTACTGGCCAAGGGCAAGGCGTCAAAGATCGTTTATTTGTCTAGCGAGCAATTTACAAACGAGTTCATCGACGCCATTCAGCATGGTACTTTGGTGAAATTCCGTAAAAAATATCGACAGGCTGATGTCCTGCTCATCGACGATATTCAGTTTTTTGCAGGCAAGGAACGCAGCCAAGAGGAATTCTTCCACACCTTCAACGCTCTCCACGACGCCCATAAACAAATCGTTCTTTCGAGCGACCGCCCCGCCAGTGATATTGAAAAACTGGAGCAGCGCCTGGTCTCTCGCTTTGAGTGGGGTATGACGGCGGAAATCCAGCCACCCGACACCGAGACACGAATCGCAATCCTCCGTAGCAAGGCCGAAAGCCTGAACTTGGTTCTTGAGCCATGGATCATGGAATTTCTGGCTGATAAGATTCGCAACAACGTCCGCCGTCTAGAGGGTGCCCTCATGCGTGTCGCATCATACAAATCACTTAGCGAAAGAGAAATAACACGCGACGTTATAGAGAGTCTGCTGCGCGATATTTTCCAAGAACAAGCAAAAAAAGCGGTCACGATCGATCAAATCCAACGCTGCGTAGCCGAGCATTTTGATGTACGTATTGCTGATATGAGCAGCAAACGGCGCCCAGCGAATATCGCCTTGGCACGCCAATTCGCGATGTATTTGAGCCGCCAGCACACCACCATGCCGCTCACCGATATCGGGGATGCCTTCGGCGGACGCGACCATGGCACCGTCATCCATGCCTGCAAGCTGATCAAGCAACGCATGGCAGACGACGAAAAAACGCGCCAAATTGTGAGTCTACTAGATAGCAAACTGCAGCGCTGATTGCGCCTTGGAACGGAATTTCCAAGCAGGCCCAAGGCCCATAGGACCCCATGGATATTGTTTACTTCGACCTTGAGACCCAGCGGACAGCAAATGACGTCGGAGGCTGGGACAAAAAGCACGAAATGGGAATGTCTCTCGGAGTGACTTACAGCTCGAAGGATAATTGCTACGAGATTTTCGGGGAGGACCGCGCAGAGCATCTTGTGAAGCGCCTCCAGAGGGCAGACCTCGTAGTGGGCTTCAACCATATCCGGTTCGACTACGACGTACTCATGGCCTACACAATCCTCGACTTGCGGGAGAACCTTGTCTCACTCGACCTTCTGCGGGAGGTCGAGCGCATCGCTGGCCACCGCATCAAGCTCGAGGACATCGCCCAGGCCACAATTGGTGTGGGCAAGACAGCCGATGGCCTCGACGCGATCCGCTGGTGGCGCGAAGGCAAGATTCTCGAGATCGCGAAATACTGTTGCTTCGATGTGAAGGTAACCCGTCTTGTTCATGAATATGGGGCTGCGAACAAAAAAATCTTCTTCAACGACCGCTTCGGCCGCAAGAACTGCCTTGAAGTGGACTGGAGCCTATGATCCAGGCCCTCAAAACTCCACGCAACACTTGGCATCTCCAATGGCTTGACCTCGAAGAGCCCGTTCCAAGTGGATCAGACTGGTTCTTGCCCACACTCGTTGTCATCTGTGACCGCACCGGCGTACCGATCGCCCCACCCGAACTCATGGAAGAACTGGATCAGGGGCGCATCGAAAATCTTCTCTACCGCATTCTAGATAAAACCCCTCCCCCCGATCAGCTCCTCATTCCACAGAATCAAGATTGGGACGATGAGGACTGGCGAGCCTTCTCAGCAGAGTCGAAGATCAACATCCGCTTCACGCCCGCGACGAAGGCGATCTCAGAGGAACTCCAAGCAGTCACACGACTGCTTGTGCTTCGAAACGGCCGCCCGGAGCAGCCCGCCCCAGCACCGCAAGATATCGCCACCGGCCTCGTCCGCACCGCCTTACGGCTCCGTTCCCAGTCAAAAAAACAAGCCCTCCTGCGTCTGGCTCTGGACAAAAATCCGGACTCTTCGCCTGCCCGCATCGAGCTTGCTGATATTGAATTCACAGCCGGGAACTGGAAGGCCTGCGGCGCTGCCTACGACGAGATCATACGACGCGATGCAGAACTCCGTAGCCAGCCCCAGACGATTTGGTGGAAGGACCACTCGACACGCCCCTACCTGCGCGCCATCTATGGTCGAGCCATGACAAATTGGCATCTGGGTCATTTTGCCGAAGCCAGCGCAGGGCTTGAGGATCTCCTAGCTTGCAATCCTTCAGATAACCAAGGCGCCCGTTTTTTCATCCCCATGCTTCACCTGTTGGCTGAAGCGCCTGAAAAGGCTGCGAAATTTTTTTCTCGCTATGAGCAAGACTATCCCTCCGACTTCAAGGAGCCTTCTTTCATTTTCGGGTGGGCACTGAGTTGTTCACTGGAGAGCCGTGAGAACGAGGCACGGGACAAATACATCGAGGCCATGCTGAGAAATATTTACATCGCCCCGATGCTACTCGAAACTCTCGAACCGCCGAAAAACTTGTGGTTCGCCAACGACCGCGCAGAGCCCGCCTACGCCGTTGAATTCATCCAGAGCTACGCGGTGCTCTGGGACCGAGAGCCCGGCGCGCTCCGTCTCCTACGTGAAGTCTGGCACGAAATTCAGCCGCGCATTCAAAAAATCATCCGACAACGTGAGATCATGCTCGACCTGCAGGACCAGCGCTACGATCCGGATTTCAAAGCGAAATGGCAGAACCTCGCCAACGAGGAGGAAAAACTCACGACGCCGTGAGTACGCCCGGAGCCTTCCTCCGCAGCCTCCAAAATGAGCTTGGCGGCTCAATTCCTTTTGACCGCTTCATGCAAGCAGCGCTTTACCATCCCGCTTTCGGCTACTACTCCACCCGCATCCACACAGTAGGGCGGGAGGGAGACTTCTCAACCATGGCCACACTCGACAGGTCGCTGGCGTGGGTAATTGCTGCGTGGATTGAAAAAAACAGAGCTCGTGATGTCATTGAAATCGGCGCCGGTTGCGGCCTACTCGCCCGCGACATCCTCACATCCCTTGGTTGGTGGAAACGCCTTCGCCTGCGTTATCATATCGTCGAAGTGTCAGCCCCACTCCGCGAGGCACAGAAAAAACTCCTCAGCGGTCTGCGTGTCACATGGCACGAAAGCCTTCACGCAGCTCTGGATGCCCTCAGCGGGCACGCCCACATTTTTTCAAACGAACTTGTGGACGCGTTTCCTTGCCGAGTTTTTGAGCGCAACGCAGGAGATTGGCTGGAACTTCACGTGCGCATCGAAAACGGAAGATGCCATGAAATCCTCCAAGCCTGCACAATTCCGGACTCAACAGTTTTTCAGCATCCCTTCAACGAAGGCCAGCGCGTAGAGGTGCATGAATCCTACCACTGCTGGCTTCAGGAGTGGTCACCCCAATGGAAAGACGGCGCCATACTAACAATAGATTATGGAGATACCATGCCGAGGCTATATCACCGGCGACCGGCTGGCAGCTTGCGCGCCTACGTAGCACATCAGGTCCTCAATGGCAATGATATCTACCAAGCGCCCAGTCGCTGCGATCTCACAGCAGATGTGAATTTTTCAGACCTCGAAGTCTGGGGGGAGCAACTGGGTTGGAGATGCGTGTCGCACTCAACCCTTACAAAATTTCTCGCATCTAAACTCCCAAGCCGCTTCCAGACTGCAACTGAGGCTTTCCGTGTACTTGAGCAATCTCCTGCCAATAGCATTTCCTGATCAAAAAAAATTAGACCGCACGCCTCTTTTGGGTTGCCTCATGACGAACGTCTGATATGAATCCTGCTTCTTCGAAATTGGGAATGCCCAGTCTCTAAAAGACTGACCTGCCATGGAATTCCCGAATTCGAAACCGACTTGTTCGAAGAACCATGCCGTTTTCCACCATTCTAGCATCCGCACTCACACTCGACGCTCCTACGATTTTCCCGTCACCCCAGGGAGAACCCTTCCTGGAGTGGCTTTCCAATTCCGTATTCGTCAGCGTTGGCGTTGCAGCTTTCATTATTTGGTTTGCGCGCAAGGCCACAAAAAACATGACCATTGTTCCCGGACCGACGCAGAACTTTTTCGAGGCCGTTGTCCAGGGACTTTATGATCTTATCGAAAGTATTGTCGGTGCGCACATGGTTGCACGCGTCTTTTCCCTACTAGCGACTCTTTTTATCTTCATCATTGTCTCAAACTGGTTCGCCCTCATGCCAGGAGTGGGCTCCATAGGCTGGGGCAAAGAGACTTCCTACGGCTTTGAGGTCACCGCTCCCCTTCTGCGTCCAACCACCGCTGACATGAACATGACACTGGCAATGGCGGTAGTCTTCATGTTCTTCTGGCTCTACTGGTCGATCGAGGAAGTGGGTGCGAAAGGTTTCTTGAGCCATATCTTCGGCGTCAAGGGCGGACTCACGGGGTTCATGGCAATAGCATTGATTCCGATTTTTCTCTTTGTTGGCCTCATAGAAGTAGTTTCTATGGCGTTTCGCCCGATATCCCTCTCTTTGCGTCTTTTCGGCAATGTCTTTGCAGGTGAAACACTGCTGACGACTATGATTACGCTTGGAAAAAGTCTTGGTTTACCCGAGTGGTTGTCCTACATCACATCAATCACGATCCCCATTCCGTTCTATTTCTTGGAAATCCTTGTTGGTCTCCTCCAAGCGACCGTTTTTATGCTCCTCTGCTCAGTTTACATCCAACTCTCGACCTCACACGACGAGGAGGAGGGACACTAATTTAACACTTTTTCCGCCGGGACCGTGGCAAAGACTGCGGGCGGTGGAGAAAAAACCAATAGGAAACAATAAAATGATACCACAACTCATCGCAGAAGCGGCTGCTACAGCCGGAGGAATCACAGGCAGCTTCACCCTCGCCATCGCTGGTGCGGCGGCGGCTATCGGCATAGGAATGATCGGCGGCAAAGCCGTGGAAGCCGTCGGACGCAACCCAAATGCTTCCGGCAAAGTCCTTACTCTGAGTATTATCGGAATGGCTCTCGCAGAAGCCATCGCGATTTATGCTCTTATCCTCGCCTTCCAAGGCCGATAACGTTTGAACCGGAACCGTCCGCAAGACGGGCGGTTCCGGAAAACCACTTTAAGAATTAAACATCGACTCTTTAACTAATGGAGCAGCTCCTCACTCAGTTCGGTATCGCTTGGCCTAAGTTTGCCGCGCAAGTCATTTTGTTTTTGATTGTTTACGTGATCCTCAAGAAATTTGCATTCGGACCAATCATAGCCATTTTTGAGCAACGCCGCCGTACGATTGCAGAAGGACAAGCGAATGCCGACAAAATTAAGAAGCAACTCGCCGAATCCGAGATTCGTTGCCAAGAAATCCTCCGCAAAGCGAATTCCGATGCACAACGCATCATCGAAGAAGCCCGCGCATCGAGCGACGCTTCGACTCAGAAACACATTCAACATGCTGTGAAAGACGCAGAGAATATCATCATCAAAGCTAACGAGAGCATTTCCCTTGAGCGCAGCCGCATGATAGCCGATGTCAAAAAGGAAATGGTTCATCTCGTCGTGGAAACGACAGCCAAGGTCGTTGGTAAAGTCCTGACCGAAGCTGACCAAGAGCGCCTCGCCAGCGAGACTTCCAAACAACTCGCCGCCTGACCCAATCACCATGAAACTCAGCCGGGAAGCCCGCCGCCAATCCAAGGAACTTTTCGACTTGTCCATCGTGGATGGCCGACTCGATGAAAACCGTCTGCGAATGATCGCAACGGAAATTGTTGAGAAAAAGCCACGCCATTATGTTCAGATGCTGAAATTCATAACTCGTCTCACACGCTTGGAGGTTGCCCGCCACCATGCACTTGTAGAAAGTGCCACGCAACTCTCGGATGAAAAACGCAGCGAGATTTCATCAAATCTCGCCATGAAATTCGGCAAAATCACCACTGAGTTCCGCCATGCTCCGAACCTCATCGGGGGCCTTCGCGTCAAACTTGGCAGCAACGTCTGGGACGGAAGCATCCAATCCCGCCTCGAAACACTTAAACAATCCTGATCCAACATTCAAATGAGCAACATCGTCCTCGAACTCGAAGAAAAAATTAGCGCGGTCAAAAGCAATGCCGCCCGCCAAACAAACGTCGGAATCGTCCGTGAAATCGGCGACGGCATCGCCCGCGTCGAAGGCCTTAGCGCAGTTAAACTCAATGAAATGGTTGAGTTTTCCAATGGAATCATAGGTATTGCTCTCAACCTCGAGGAAACAGAAGTCGGAGTTATCGTACTCGGTGACTACACCAAGGTCAGCGAAGGCGACGAAGTCAAAACCACCGGACGACTCCTTTCCGTTCCAGTAGGAAAAGGCCTCCTCGGACGCGTTGTGGATGCACTCGGACGCCCCATCGACGGCAAAGGCCCAATCCAACACGACACCTCCTACCCTGTTGAAAAAATCGCCCCAGGCATAATCAAACGTCGCTCGGTGAGCCAACCAGTTCAAACCGGAATCATGAGCGTCGATGCGATGATTCCCGTCGGGCGTGGCCAACGCGAACTCATCATTGGCGATCGCGCTACAGGCAAGACGACTATTGCGATTGATACTATTATCAATCAGGCTAAAATCAACCGCGCTGCCGAAGAAAGCGGCGAACCCAACTTCCGTCCGCTCTACTCCATATATGTAGGAATTGGACAAAAAAATGCGAATATTGCCCGCGTCGTCAGCACTTTGGAAGCGAATGATGCGTTGAAATATACGATCATCATCGCAGCTACCGCATCCGACCCGGCTGCCGATCTCTATATCGCACCCTTCTCTGGGGCTGCCATGGGTGAATGGTTCATGGACAATGGCATGGACGCTCTCATTGTTTTTGATGACCTCACAAAACACGCGAACGCTTACCGTCAGATTTCCCTTCTCCTCAAACGCCCATCCGGCCGCGAAGCCTATCCCGGCGACGTTTTCTATCTCCACAGCCGTCTGCTCGAGCGATCGGCTCGTCTTTCCGAGGAGGCCGGCGACGGATCACTCACTGCCCTTCCGATCATCGAAACTCAGGCAGGTGACGTTTCAGCCTACATTCCAACAAACGTCATTTCGATCACAGACGGTCAGATTTACCTCGAGACAGATCTTTTCTATCAAGGCATCCGCCCCGCCATCTCAGTCGGCCTCTCGGTTTCCCGCGTGGGTTCCGCAGCACAGATCAAGGCGATGAAGCAAGTCGCCGGCAAAATCAAAGGCGATCTTGCCCAATACCGTGAACTTGCTGCATTTGCACAATTTGGATCAGACCTGGACGCTAAAACGAAGTCCACTCTCGAGCGCGGAGCCCGCATTGTAGAATTATTCAAGCAGCCGCAATACAATCCGATTTCCGTTGAAATGCAGGCTATCATCCTTTGGTCCATGCAAAAAGGACTCTTCGATCCTGTGCCAGTCGATAAAGTTAAAACAACTCAAAACAAATTCGTGGAATTCATTGAAACTCGCAAGTCCTCTCTACTCGAGAAAGTCGGTATGAAACGCATGTTCGATGAAGAGGTCGAGAAGGAACTCAAGGCCGCCCTTGAGGAATTCCAATCCTTCAACACCCTTTAAAAAACCATGGCCAACCTCCGCGACATCCGCCGACGCATCAAGTCGGTCAAAAACACCGCGCAGATCACCAAGGCCATGCAGATGGTCGCGGCATCCAAGATGCGCAAGGCCCAACAGGCCGCACTAAACGGCCGTGATTATGCCCACCTCCTCAACAAGGTTATTGTTTCTCTAAAAGAGACTTTAGAGAACTCTGCACATCCTCTTCTGCAAGAGCGAGACGTCAAAAATCATCTGGTCATCCTCATGTCCACGGACAAGGGACTCTGCGGCGCTCTGAACACGAACATCTTGCGCGAGGCACTAACATTTGACCCATCCAAGACCCAGTTTGTGAGTATTGGCCGAAAAGGCACACAATTTCTCGCGCGTACGAAGCGCAAAATGATTGCTGATTTCCCGCTGCATGAGCTCCCAAATTTTGCCCAGTGCAAACAGATTTCGAAGTTTTGCATCGAGAAATTCCTCGACGGCACGGTGGACAAGGTTTCCATCCTCTACCCACGGTTCGCCAACACGCTCTCGCAAATTCCGACAGATTTGCCCATTGTTCCTATCACCTCCTTGGAAGAAGCCGGCATTCAAAGTCACTACGAGGCATCTCCCGCACCAGAGGCGGGCTTCACATTCGAACCGGATGCCAACTCCGTGCTCAACGCGATCCTTCCAGCCTACCTGCATTACATCGTTTTCCAGACCCAACTCAGCACGCGCGCCTCGGAGCAGAGCGCCCGCATGGTCGCCATGAAAAGCGCCACCGACAACGCCAAGAGCCTCGTCAAGGACCTCACCCTCGAATACAACAAAGCCCGTCAGGCCAGTATCACGAATGAGATTCTCGAAATCGCCACAGCGCAGTTGGCACTCGGATAGTATCAACAAACCAGAGGCTGCCCGTTCTTTTGCAAGAATAGGCAGCCTCTTTTTTTTGCGATGATACGCGGTACGGATCCCCTAAAGTATCACAATTGAAAGAAAATGTACCCTTCTCTGAAAAAGCGTTGTCAAGAAGGTAAGTTGCTTTCCATTTATTATCAGTAGCTTGCAAATAATGCGCAGTCGACCGTTTCAGATATTTGCTTTTAAAAACCGATAGCTCGGGGCACGACAATACCATGTCCGCA
>JBIJCR010000017.1:0-28793 GCA_044344595.1 Terrimicrobiaceae bacterium | reverse complement strand
TGGGTGAACCTCCATCAACTCCCTGATCGTGCTCATGGCCCCTTTCTATCTGTTTCTCTGCCTTTTTACACGACTTTCAACTGCGGCTTATAGGATGATGCATTGCACATTCGGCTGAACATAGGCGAATTTCGTAATCTTGAAGAGATAGCGTGCCTACATGGCGATCTCGTAGGATGGTGAACCTGCGATGGTCGTTGCTACGGAGTCGGCTTAATCGTCACTGAAATTTCCATAAACGAAGCCAAGCATGATTATTTCATGATCACGCGCAGGAACAAAGCCTTTGTAAACGATGCCGGAGTTCACCTGGAATGGGAGCTTGGAGATGTTTTGCAGCGGGGAGGGAACGACCTTGATGCCGACTTTATCCTCGAGGAGACGCTGCTCGAGGACGAGGCCATAAAAAACGGCCGTCTCAGTACCATAAAACTGCTGAATGGTGGACTGATTGCCAATGTTGCGCGCGGAGAGGCCGCTGCCATTCTGGTCGACCGCGCTCACGGCAAGCGTGAGACCGTCCTATTTAATAAGCTTATCGAAGTCGAGCTGCATGCCGAAACTCAAATTGCCGGAGTAGATGAAACTCCGAGTCATGCCGACGACAAGGTTGCCGACGATGCTTTTTGTGTAGCTGGCGGATAGCTTGACGCCGCTGTCATCGAGCAAATTTCAAATACTTCACCAGTCGCCAGTCAAGGCGCTGCCGTTAAACCACTCGCTCGATCAGATGAAATTTGAAGGATAGGGGTTGTAATAAGACCAGGACCGAGAGTAGCAGAATATCTGATAAGCGGAGTCATAGCCGATAGGAGTTATGGGAACATCACTGAAGTACTGAGCGAAAGCAACGGGGCTTAGACTTGCCATAAGAAGCAAGTGAAGGAGGAGTTTTTGCATGGATTGGGAGATGGGCGAATGCTCTAAAGGCTTACTTTTTTTGGAGTAAAAAGGCATCAATGACCTTGCGATGGGGGCTGGGCATTGGAGGGAGATTTTGCATGGAAAATGCCTGCCAACCGGGGAGAGGCTCCGCATGAATGACATGCAGATTCACCTTATAGCGGGTGATCGCATAGCTAAATGAACCAATAACTTCACTGCAAGGTTCTGCAGCAGGTAGCGTCCATAGGCCCTTCCAGAGAGGTCCCGGCGATGGGATCAGAAAAATCTCGCCCTCACGCAGGCTGAGAGCACGCCAGTCCTCGAGTTGGGTGATGGCTTTTTTGGCGGGTTTGATTGGGAGCAACGCGGGATCCGTAGCTTGGCAAAAGCCTCGGACCGGGCATCCAGCGCAATCAGGTTGGCCCGCGCGACAGACCGTTGCCCCCAGATCCATGAGCGCGGAGGCGTGGCAGCGACCACCCTTTTTTGGAAGAAGGGAGGCGGCTGCTTGATGAAGGAATTTCTTCCCCGCAGCTGTGGCTATGTTTTCGTGAAAATCAAAAAGCCGGGCGATTACGCGTTGGATATTGGCGTCCAATACGGGAACCGGTTGGTCGAACGCGAAAGCCGCAAGTGCCGAAGCCGTGTAGGGCCCGACTCCCGGCAGCGCACACAGGAGGTCGAGGTCGCCAGGAATCATACCACCAAAACAGGATAGGATCGCCTTGGCCGCGCGATGGAGATTGCGCGCGCGGGAGTAGTATCCAAGACCCTCCCAGTGTTTCATGACATCCTCTTCAGGTGCGGCCGCGAGGGATGCGACATCGGGAAATCGCCTCATCCATCGCCTAAAGTAAGGCTGCACGGCAGCGACAGTCGTTTGCTGGAGCATGAATTCGGAAACCAGAACGGCGTACGGCGACGGGTGCGAGCGCCAAGGCAGGACTCGACCATGGGCACGAAACCATTTCTGAAGCGCCTTGTTGAAATCGGCTGCGGTATTTTTTAACATCTCGACACGCCGAATGGATTACGCACAAAACACGCGGATGTCTTCCGCAAAACCTCTGAATACCCACACGGCACCGCTGACACGCCAGCAGGCGCAAACCCTCCGAGGTATTCTCGCTGGCGAGGGATACGAGTTCGAGGCTCGGCCTTACATGCTTTACTTCGCGCGCGGGCCGAAACTCACCGTCGCGGTTTATGAAAAAGGCCCGAAAGCCGTCATCCAGGGCAAGGGCATCGAAGATTTTATTCTTTTCACCCTCGAGCCGCGCGTTCTGGGCGAGGCGTCATTTGGACAGGAAGAGGAACAGAATCCCGAGCTTTTCGAGCCACACTTCGGCATTGACGAAAGCGGCAAGGGTGATCTTTTCGGACCGCTCGTCATCGCCGGCGTCTATGTGAATCCCGAAATCGCCCGCAAACTCCGCGACGCCGGCGTTCAAGACAGCAAGGCAATCAGCAGCGACAAACGAATCCGCGAACTGGCGGCAGCCATCCGCAAGATCAGCGTTCCAGCCAGGGTAGTGACAGTGGCACCGCCGCGCTACAACGAGCTCTACCGCAAAATCGGCAACCTGAACCGACTCCTCGCATGGGGCCATGCGCGCGTGATCGAAGATCTTTGTGATCTATGCCCCAACTGCCCCTTGGCGATTTCTGACAAATTTGCTGATGCGCGCGTGCTCGAGAGATCCCTGATGGAAAAAGGACGTAAAATCCAACTCGAACAGCGCACCAAGGCTGAATCGGACTATGCGGTTGCGGCAGCGTCCATCCTCGCGCGCGAGAAGTTCATTGATTGGCTGGAAGAAAAAGGCAGCGAATCCGGCATGGCATTGCCTCGCGGCGTCTCGGCGCAGGTTAAAAATGCCGCTGTTGCCCTCATTCAATCCAAGGGACCAGAAGCACTCGAGATACACGCCAAGATGCATTTCAAAACAGCCGCCGAAGCCCTCGCCGCAGCGGCTGGCAGCCCAACTCCCGCCTGAACGCGATTGCCAAGCCCGCCGGACTCGGGTTTTCTAACGCGACCAATTTTCAACCATGACATCCGCTCAAATCCGCCAGTCGTTCCTCGATTTTTTCCGCGAGAAGCAACACACGATCGTTCCGTCCTCAAGCCTCATGCCCGACTCGCCGAACTTGCTCTTCACGAATGCCGGCATGAACCAATTCGTCCCATTTTTCCTCGGCCAGAAGGCGCCGGATGTCTCCAAATGGGCAGGCGCGCTACCCGGTTCCGACCTCCGCGCCGCCGACACGCAGAAGTGCATCCGCGCCGGTGGAAAACACAACGACCTCGATGATGTCGGCCTCGATACCTACCACCACACCATGTTCGAGATGCTAGGCAACTGGTCGTTTGGAGATTATTTCAAAAAGGAAGCGATCGACTGGGCATGGGAGCTCGTCATCGGCCGTTGGAAATTCCCGCCAGCCCGCCTCTACGCCACGATCTACAATCCCGAACCTGGCGACCCCGCCTCGCGCGATGAGGAAGCATGGGAAATCTGGGCCGAAAAATTCCGTACGGTCGGGCTCGATCCAGCCGTTCACATCGTAAACGGCAACAAGAAAGACAACTTCTGGATGATGGGCGAAACCGGCCCCTGCGGTCCCTGCTCGGAGCTGCATGTCGATCTCACGCCAGCAGGCGACACAGGCGGCGCGCTGGTCAACAAAGGCTCCGCCGACTGCATAGAGATTTGGAATCTCGTCTTCATCCAGTTCAATGCCAACCCGGACGGCTCGTTCTCTCCCCTCCCCGCCTGCCATGTCGATACCGGCATGGGCTTCGAACGCGTCACTTCAATCATCCAAGGCACAAAAAATCTCACCGATTTTGCCAACGCGCGCATCTCGAACTACGAGACCGATATCTTCCGCCCGATCTTCGATGAACTCGAAAAACTCAGCGGCAAGACCTACGGATCCACGCTGCCTATCAACGGTTCCACTGGAGACACCGAACAGGAAAAAAACGATGTCGCCTTCCGCGTCATCGCCGACCACATCCGCACGCTCACCTTTGCCATCGGTGACGGCATTCAACCCGGCAATACCGAGCGAAATTATGTGCTCCGCCGCATCCTGCGCCGCGCTGTCCGCTACGGCCGCTCTCTCGGCTTCCGCGCTCCATTCTTTCACAAACTCGTCGATGTGCTCGCCCGCACGATGGGCGAGGTTTTCCCCGAAATTCTCGCCAAGCAGAAACACATCGAGGATGTCCTGAAAGTCGAAGAGGAATCCTTCAACAAAACCCTCGACCGGGGTATCGAGCTTTTCAATGAAGCCGCCGCAAAGGGAAACATCACCGGCAAGTTCGCATTCAAACTCTATGACGAGCAAGGCTTCCCTCTCGACCTTACCGAACTCATGGCGCGCGAACGCGGCCTCACTGTTGATACCGAGGGATTCAACACCCTCATGGAAGCCCAGCGCGCGCGTGCCCGTGCGGCCCAGAAGAAACAGATCATCACACTTTCCGAAATCGAAACCACCACGCCCACCTTTTTCACAGGTTACGACTCCCTAACGAACATGGCCCTCGTGCTCGAGGTTCTGACAATCAAAGACCGCTCCGCAGTGATTCTCGACCGCACTGCCTGCTATGCCGAGATGGGCGGACAAGTCGGGGACACCGCCGAAATCACACGGGGCGGACAACTTTGGAGGGTCACGAACACCCAGAAGACCGGAAACACCTGGCTCCACCTGCTCGATTCCGCCGACGCTCCGAATGTCGGTGACGAAGTCCATATCTCCGTCAATGCCACACGCCGCGCGGCAATCCAGCGCCACCACACCGTGACCCACCTTCTCCACTGGGCGCTGCACGAAGTCGTCTCCCCCGAGGCCACGCAAAAGGGTTCCGCCGTTTCACCCGAAAAACTCACCTTCGACTTCAACAGCGCCGCCCTGACTCCGCAGCAAGTGCGCGATATCGAGAAATTGGTGAACGAGCGCATCCTCGAAAATGCAATCGTATCCTGGACCGAAGTCCCCTACGCCGAAGTCCGCGGCCGCGCCGACATCATGCAATTCTTCGGCGACAAATACGGTGACACCGTGCGCGTCGTCCAAGTCGGAGGAACAGGGAAACTCGACGGCTACTCGATGGAACTCTGCGCCGGCACCCACACCCGCGCCACCGGCGAGATCGGGCTGTTCCGCATCCTGGCCGAGTCCGCCATCGCCGCTGGAGTCCGCCGCATCGAAGCCGTCGCCGGTCTTGAAGCTGCCGCGCTCACGAAAAGCGACGCCCAGCGCCTGAATGGCATCGCCAATCTGCTGAACGCACCCACCGCCGAGATAGAAAAGAAAATCGAAGCCCTCCTCACCCATCAGAAGGAACTCGAAAGAGCCCTCAAAGCCGCGCGCTCCAAAGAAGCTGCTTCACAGGCCAAGGACCTCGCCACAAAAGCCGAATCCCTCGACGGAATCCCCTTCCTCTCCGCCGACCTCGGCGCGGTGGATGGCGACTATCTCCAAGCAGTACTCGACGCCCTCAAATCCACATTCGAAGGTGTTACCGTGCTTGCAGGATCAGCCAACAACGCTGTCTCCCTAGCAGCCAGCGTCAGCTCGGCATTCACCTCAAAAATCCAAGCCGGCAAAATCATTCAAGCCATCGCCCCGATCGTCGGAGGAAAAGGCGGCGGCAAACCCGACGCCGCTCGTGGAGGCGGCAAGGACAACTCAAAAATCACAGATGCTCTCGCCGCAGCCAAAGCGCTTCTCGATGCAGCCTGATTAAATTTTCACCAGCATCTTCGAAAAGAACGATTTTCCTAACGGCTCTCCGCGTCTTTCGGCAAACTACAAACCTTATTTTCCCCGCCGTAGGGCAGGACATTTCCAAAGAGGTATTCGCCGAACGTGGACGAGACCACCAATACGGAGACTCCAAAAAGCGCGACTTTGAGCAGAAAGCACAGTTTCAGGACTTTCGCAGGGTATCAAAGAGGGCCTGTGACAAAACCATCACGCCCGCAACCGCCAGAAGGAACCAAATCAATATTTTCATAAACTCACAGTCACTGGGCCGATTCGCATCTGCCATGGGGAGTTTGCCCCAGCAGATCGCAAAATTCTCAGAACTCACCCTTGATCACGCCTGACAGAGAAGTTATTTTAAACTGAAGCCTTCTTTTACAATGTCGCGCTTCGCTTCTCAGATCGCCGGAATGTCTGCCGTTCTTTGGATTCTGTCGCATTCGGCTTGGGCGCAAAGCGCGAAAAAAGAGGAACCTCTGGTGGCCATCGCCGGCCTGACGGCAAACGAGTTGTTCGAGCAGGCCCGGACATTCTTCAACCAAAAGAAGTACAAAGACGCTCTGGAGGCCTATCTCAAATTCAAAGCCGAATTCAGCACATCCCCCGATGCGGCAAAGGCGCTGCAAGACTCGCTTTACCCCCTTGCCATGTGCTTTGTGCAGCAGAGCCGCTTTGCCGAAGCGGTTCCCGCTATCACAGAAGCCCTCGAAGCAAAACTACTACTCCCTCCACAGCAGATTCAGGAGCTCACCTTCTGGCTGGGAATCGCCAATCTTCAAAACCAAGACTACACAGCCGCCCGCACCGCGTTGGAGAAATTCATCGCTCTATTCTCGCCAGGAGCTGAAAAAAATCCCCTCACAATCCGCCAAAATCCGGCTGCTGCGCGACTCACCGAGGCACGCATGCTCATCGGCACTTCTTGGATTCTGGAACAAAAATATCGCGATGCGGCGGATTACTACGCAGCCCTGAAACCATCACTCGGCGCCGAAATACGCGGGAGGGCAGTCATTTACCAACTCCACGCATTACTGCAACTCGGAGACGACAATGCCGCCATGGCCGTGGTGAACGAGGAATTTCCCCGCATGCAGGACATTCCCCAACTCATCTCTTTTCAAACCCTCACACTGCAACTTGGCAATCACTGGCTCAAGAACGGAGAGTTCCGAAAAGCAATCATCTGCCTGCAGCGCGTCTGGCCGCGCGAGCGTTTGCTCAAGCACCAAGCGCTGCGGCTGGAGGAATTGCAAAGCCGCCTTGTAGCAGTCCGCGCCACAGACGAACCCTACCAGAAAATCCTCTACACGCGCTTGGTGAACGAAGTGCAACGCGAGACGGAAAACTTCCAGAAAATCGAGAACTTCGACACGGCCCTGCGCTTCCGTCTCGCCGTCGCCTATCTGCAAATGAAACGCTACCGAGAGGCAGCTATCATCATGCAAGGTATGCTCAAAGAGCTTCCACCCGACAAGGTCACCGAACAAGCCGCAGTCAATGTCGTCCGTTGCTGGAGTACTTTGGAAGACTGGCCTCAGACGATCGATGCCGCGAAGGAATTCATACTCAAATTTCCCGAGTCGCCACTCCTGCCACAGGTCTGTCTCATGCAAGCCGAGGCCCTGCAATCCAGCCTGCGATACGACGAGGCCGCAAGCGCGTTCGAGGAGGTCGCCAAACGTTTTCCAAACTCCGAATCCGCCCCGAGAGCAGGCTTTCTGAAAGGTTTCTCGCTACTCCAAGCGGAAAAAAACGCCGAAGCCGCAAAGGCGTTCGAAGACTTCCTGACGCGGTATCCAAAACACAACCTCGCCGACAGCGGTGCCTACTGGCTTGGCATGACCTACTCGTTCGACAAGCAGTTTGAGAAATGCCGCGAACTTATGGATACCTACCTGCAAAAGCAGCCCAAGGGCCTGCACCGCGGCTCGGCCGTCTTCCGCAAAGCCTATTGCTCGCAACAACTCGAACGCTACGGCGCCGCCATCGAGGAACTCCACGACTACCTGGAGAAATTCCCCGGCGAGCCGGAAAACAGCGAGGCCCGCGTCCTGCTTGGCAACGCACTCATGAACGAGGGCTTTGTCCCGGAGGGCATCGCGGTTTTTCGAGAAATTTCCGCGACGGACACCAAGCCCTACGAGGAGGGAGTCTTCCGCACCGCCGAGGCCCTCAAGCTTCTTGAGGACTATGAACAATACCGCACTCTCATGCAGGATTTCGCCAAGAACCACCCCCGATCCCCACGAGTCGCGGAGGCCATCGCCAATCTGGGCTGGTATTACCGCAAACAAGAGCAGCCCGGGAAAGCCCGCGAAATCTACTGGCAGGCGATCCGCGATCTTGGCAACGACCCTGAAATCCGCTCGGTGGACGACCTCTTCCCCTCGCTCGCCCGTTTTTACAGGGGCCCTGCAGAATCCGCCGAATACCTCGCGATCCTAGGCGACATGATCGCCGATCCTGCCAACGCGAAAGAGAACACCCTCCGCATGCGCCTCCTCCATGCCCAAGCCCAAGCACTCAAAAAATCAGATCCCCAACTCTCACAAGCCCTCTTGATCGAGGCGGCGACCTTGGCCGATGTGCGCGAGGCCAATCCCGCTCTGCTCGTCGATTTTGGCAATGCCCTGCTGGAGTCCGGCCAGACGAAGCAAGGCGGGGAAATGCTGCGCGACGCGCTGCGATGGAACCCCCGCGCTATGCAAAAGGACCGCATCCTTGCCGCACTCGGGCAAATGGAATTGAAGAATGGCAACGAAAAGGCCGCTCTGGATTGGTTCAACCGCTTCGAACGCGAAAATCTCGGCATCCAACTCTTCGCCCCGACGATGCTTTCCAAAGCCAAACTCCTCCAAAAACGCGGACGCCCCGACGAGGCAAGAAGGGTTCTCGAAGAGGTGCTCAAAAATAAAGCCACATCCGGTGAAAGCAAGGCCGAGGCCCTCTGCCTCATCGGCGACCTGCACATGGCGGAAGAGAATCCCAAACTCGCCATTCCCTACTACCAACGCGTTTACCTCATGCACGGCCGCTGGAGACCGTGGGTGGCCCGCGCCTACGCACGCAGCGGAGAGGCATTTGAAAAAATCCAGAATTCCACCGCAGCCCGTCGCACCTACAGCGAGTTCCTCTCCAAACCGGAACTCGAAGATTTCCCGGAAACCAAAAACGCCCAAGCCCGCCTGGAAGCCCTTGGCGGACCTCTGCCCTCCAAGTCCGGTGAAAAAACAAACCCGCCGGAGGAGTCGCCCGAACAAGGATGAAACGTACACTCCTCATCCTTCTCGCAGCGACATCCATCAGCCACGCGCAGGATGTGCTCGAAATGAAAACAGGCAACCGCCGCGTCGGGAAAATCATTTCGCTGGATGAGAAATTCATCCGCTTGCAAATCGATGTTCCCGCACAGGCAGGATCCACTCCGCAGGCGATTCCGTCCATCGCCCTGCCGAGAAGCGATGTTCAATCGATCGATTTCGCAATCGATACAACCCGCGACGCGGCCATCCACTCCGCAACGATTTCGGACATTCCCGCACTCGAAAAATATTGGGAAAAATTCCGCCTCTGGCTCGATTTCCCACGATCCCCTTCAGCCTCCATCGGCTGTGCGCTGGGAAACACCCTGCTGGCCACCAAGGATCGGAAAAGTGCCGTCCGGGCACTCGAGTTGTTCACTCTGGTCGAAGAAAAAGCCTGGCAGGCATCGGACAAAGCCCGCGCCCGCGAGGGACGCCTCCGCGCGATGACCGCCACGGGCAAAGCCGCAAAAGCCATTGAAGAGGCAAAAACCCTCGCTGCGGAAACAGAAGACCCCGAAATCCTCATCGAAGCAAACCACCTCATGGCTCAAGCTGCAGAAAAATCCCTGCGCGCCTTCCTGAAGGAAAACCCGCGCTGGGATATCGATCCGGCCGTAATCAACCAGCGCCACCAGCTTCACAGACGCGCGCTGGAGCTTTACCTCTACCCGTCACTTTTCTTTGGCACGAACGACGAGAAAGCCGCCCGCGGCCTCTGGGGGACTGTGGGAATCTATCGCACCAGCGGCGAGGATCAACTGGCCATCGAAACCTCCCGAGACATCCTCGCGTTTTATCCGGCAACGCCAGAAGCGGAGCTGGCGCGGACTTACCTAGCGTCTCTCAAACCCAAGCAACTCGCGGTGGATTGGGAAATCGAAGCTAAAAAGGAACTACTGGCAGTCACCGCTCCAAGCCAAACGACCCCGGCCGCCGAATCATCAACATCGCCGCAGCAAACGCCGAAGCCCGCCAAAGAAAAAAAGAAAAAACCGAAAGACTCATGAAAAACATAAGTAAAACAATCCTCGCATCCGCACTCCTCGCAATAGCCGTGGTCTCCGCCGCAACGCCCGCACACGCCGAAGACAAGAAGTCCAAACCCGCAGCAGCAAAACAACCGAAGGACAAAACACTCCTGGATTCCTTCTACGCCGGTGGCCCTCTCATGTGGCCGCTCCTCGCCTGTTCGATCGGTACGGCGGCCGTGGCCATTTATTGCCTGCTTCAGATCAATGGGAAAAAAATGCTCCCCCATTCCCAGGCCGAAGCGATTGGCCAATTCATGCAGCTGAGGGACGCATCCTCCGCCTACTCGCTCTGCCACTCCCAGCCGAATGTTTTCGCCAACACGATGGCCGCAGCCTTGCTCAAGGTGAACTTCGAACGAGACCTCGCGAACAAGGTATCCATGGAGCAGGCCGCCAGCGAAACCCTCGCCAATGAGGAAACCAAGCTCAACCTCTGGGTGAACTACCTCAATGTCTTTGCCACCATCGGCCCGATGCTCGGCCTCCTCGGCACAGTCACCGGCATGATCGCGAGCTTCGACATGCTGGCAGCCGGAAAATCCGAACCAGCAGACCTCGCAGGCGGCATCGGCGAGGCTATGATTACCACCGCAGGCGGCCTCTTCATCGGCATCCCGGCCATGTTCCTTTATTTTTATTTCAGGAATCTTCTCCAAATCAACATGGCGAATATTCAAAAACGCGTCACCTTCATGCTCGATCTCCTCAGCGGCGAGATCAAAATTGCGTCTGCCGACTACGCGCACGCTCCGGAATAACCCCACGCGCCACTCCTCATGAAGCTCGCTAAAAAACAAGAGGACGAGATCGGCTTTCAACTAGCACCGATGATCGACATGACATTCCTCCTGCTCATTTTTTTCATGGTGACGACCAAGATTTCCAAGGAGCAGGTGAATGTGGAAATCAAGCTTCCGACGGCATCCAACGCCTCCATACCTGACGACCTTTCAAACCGCGACATTATTAGCATCGATAAGGACGGCACTTACTACATCGGCCAAACCCCCGCCGATAAAAAGCAACTCACCGCCCACCTCAAGGAACGCTTCAAGGTCACACCGCCCCTCCGCCTCTATGTCCGCGCCGACAAAAACACACCCGGAAAACAAATCAAGGAACTCATGCGCATCGCCAGCGAAGCCGGTGCGGTGAATGTCATTTTTGGAACCTACCAGGATTGATGCCCAACTTTTCATCCTGCCACGCTCCTTAAAACTTAATTCTTAAAAACTTCGATGCGCCTCCGCAAAAAAGATGTCCAAACCGTGGAAATGCAGATGGGCCCCATGATCGACATGGTTTTCCTGCTTCTCGTTTTTTTCATGGTGTCGGCCAAACCGGTCAAACAGGAGAGCGACATCAACATCGGGCTCCCCGGCACTGTCGCCCAGGAGGAGGCCCTTGAAATCCCCGACGAGCAACGCATCCAGATCCAGCCCAACGGGCAAGTCGTGCTCAATGACCAACCGATGGACTCCCCGGCGAGCGCCGCAATGCCAGCTCTCTTCGCCACATTGAAACGCTTCAAGGAATCCGCCGACTCCAACAAAAGCGAGGCGCTCATTACAATCGATGCGGATGACGCCGCCATCCACGAGCGCATCGTGCAGGTGCTCAATGTCTGCGCGCAGGCAAAAATCACCGGCGTCACATTTTCCGATGACGCAGAGGAGGAGTGAACATGGCAGCCATCGAATCATTTCTCTCTGAAAGCACCGCAGCCAAGAAACGGCGCTTGGCCATGCTGGGCACAATTCTTCTCGGAGTCATCATTCTCCATGTTGCCGCCGGGCTGGTTGCCGGCATTTTCGTTGTGGCAAAATACATCTTCCCACCACCTGCGAACTTCATTGTCCAACGCGACATCCGCCTCCCCGCAAAAAAACGGGAACACAAAATGAACATGGCCGCGTTCGACGCCATCGCACCGAAGCCTACCTTCAGCGACAAACTCCAAAGCACCCGGCCCACCGCCTTTTCTCTTCCCTCAGTGCCCGATCTCCCGCTCGACCAGATGCTGCCACTGGACCCCTCACAAATCATCGCCGATCAAATCGCTTCCCTTAGTCCAAGCGAAGCGATGGGAGCGGGCGCAAGCTCCGCCGCCACAGGAAGCGGTGGATTTGGGAAAGGTATGAGCTTTCTAGGAATCCAATCCGATGGCCAACGCGTCCTCCTCATGTTCGATGTCTCCACCTCGGTTAAAACCAAAGCCGAAAAAGCAGGCGTGCCACTCGATAAAATCAAATTTGAAACCATAGAACTCATCAAAAAACTTCCGATCACCTCCCGCTTCGGAATCATCCAATTCTCGCGAAACTACAAACCCTTCCGAGAGGAACTCGTCCCCGCCAGCAACTCCAACCGCGACGCTGCAACCGCATGGGTGGAAAACGAATGGGTGGAATCCGGCATGATCCCCTCCTCAGGCAAAGGCGTCTCCAGCCCTAACGGAGTCGTCGGCGTCCTCGAACTCGCCTCCAAAATGAAACCCGATGTCGTCTTCCTCATCTCCGATGGCAGCTTCCAATCCTCCCTTCACCCGCAAGGCATCCCCTGGACCGAATTCAAAAAAGCAACCGACTTTGTAAAAGACGCATCAGACGCCCCCTGCCGCTTCAACTTTATCACCTTCGAAGCCTCCGAGGAAGACACCAAAGAACTCAAACGCGTATCCTCCCGCACCGGTGGAAAAACCATCGAAATTAACAAATAACCCTAAAACACCAACGCCACGCTCCCCTCACACGCCGGCAACGCGGAATCCGGCTCCTTCGAAATAGGCACGGATTTTTGGAGCATTGTCACCTTGGAGTTCGATCACGCGCCCCCGAACTGTGCCCCCGCAGCCACAGGCCTGGCGGGCCTTGCGCGCAAAGTCCTCGATTTCGGCATCTGGAATGCGGAGCTCGAAATCCGACACTACCACGACGGTTTTTCCACCCCTTTGGGCTTTCTCGCGACGCAGCACGACGCGGCCCATCTTTGTAGGGGGTGCGGGATTTAATTCGGGAGTGAATTGCGGCAGCTCGTCGGGGAGCCCTTCGATTTGGAGTGCGGCAAAGGGCGATTGCAACCCCGCCTGCTGCCCGGATGTGTTGATGCGCGGTTTTTTCACGGGTCTCTCAGGGCGCGAAGAAAGGCGGCAGCAAGTAGACACGACCTGGCTCAAGAGCGTATTTTTTTCCCGGCAGTCCGATCTCGACCTTGGCCGATGAGGACTCGCCAAACAGCCTCAGTAAGCGGTCGAAACTGTAGGTCCGCACATAGCGGACCACCTCAGCTCCGGGCGCCTTGCCAAGAAAGCGGGCTTTTTCGTAGGCGTCTTCGATGTAGCCTAACTCGTCCACCAATTTCGCGGCATAGGCATCCGTGCCGCTGAGAATGCGGCCATCGGCGGGACCATTTCGCAGCGCTGCAGCATCCAACTTGCGCGCAGTGGCTACAATGCCGAGGAATCGCTCATAGCTTTGCATGACCAGCCCTTGCACATAATCCTTCTCTTCCTTGCTCATCTCACGCGCCCCGTTGAGCATGTCCTTGAACTTTCCACTTTTGAAAACCATCGACTCAAGGCCGATCTTTCCAAAGAGGTCGCGGTAATTCAGTGTTGAAATGATCACTCCAATACTGCCAGTAAAGGTCGTGTCGTTGCACATGATCCAATCCGCCCCGCAGGCTGTGTAATAGGCGCCCGAGGCTCCGATGGAATTAAAATAAGCAATGACTGGCTTTTTCTCGGGGAAATTTCGCAATGCATCGTAAAGGACATCCGACGCTGTTATCTCGCCGCCAGGCGAGTCGATTTCGACAATGACAGCCTTCACATGGTGATCCGCTGCAGCCTGTTCAAGCGCGGCCTTGAAATCCTCTACCATTGAATCCCCAAGACTCCCGCTCATGCCAAAGCCAATCACCCCATCCAATGGAATGACGGCGACCTTGGAATGCGAATCCGCACCCTCGGAAAGCACCTCCTCCTCATATTCTTTCTGAGGAAGAACTTTCACCCCCGCCATGGTCGCAGCCCCTCTGGTTCCGATCAAAGCCAGCAAAAGCAAATTCACAAACATGCTCGCACAAACCGCTAGGAGAAGAAACGCAACGAGACATCCGGATTTTTTCATCGGTATTAGCCTGACGAAAACTCCTTAGGAAGGCAAGAAAACCGAGCTTTTTGTTGTTCTCTTCCAAGTATGGTCGTATTCATGACATAACTTGTTGGTTTTGAAAATTGAGCGTTCTTTTTTCGCGCAGCCGCAGCGTCATTCTCTACGATCTCACCAACAGCCTTCTGCTTACCGACCGTATTCTCGCTGACCTCCGCTCAAACAACGGTAGCCTGTCCGAGAGCGATCCCAGCGAGCCCAAGAAAACCCGCGCTGCCTTCCAGTACAGCAAAAAAGCCTTCAAAGCCCTCGACAACCTCTACCGCCAGCGCCTCATCGAACTCCAAGAGTCACGCCTCCGCTGAAAATCGGGAAAGGCGTGAGATCGAAAACACCCGGCCCCATTCAAGCTGCGCGCGGTAGCGCGAACTTAAAACTTAATCCTTAAAACTTAAAACTCCTACACTCACCCCACCCAGTCGAAACGCGTATCCTGAACGACCTCTGGATGCAGGCTCAGATGGACCGGGCAGCTGCGCGCCGCATTTTCCAGAAGCGTGCGCTGCGGATGCTCCGCAGGAAGCGGAATCGTAAAAACAACCGTGAGTTTGGCAATTCGCCGCGGTGGTTGCTGCGTCATTTCCTTCAGCACCTTCACCGATGTCTTCCCGAGGTCGATTCCATGGCGACGAGCCGCGATACCCATAATAGTCAGCATGCAGGTGCCAAGGGATGTCGCCGCGAGATCAGTGGGCGAAAACGACTCGCCGCGCCCCTCGTTATCCACCGGGGCGTCGGTCGTAATGACAGTTCCCGACGGTTCATGCCTTGCCTCGCAACGCAAATCTCCCAAATACTGAATGGAAATTTCAACCATGCGCGCAGTCTAAACAAACGCGCTCGCCGATTGCAAAGCCGGGTTTTTCGGGCTTTCTTTTTGCCTTCCGCTTTTTAAATTGACGCACATTGGACTCCTCGAAAAAATTTTCTAAAAAACAAAGCGCTCCATCCCGCAGCGCGGCGGAAAAGGACACTACGCCGTCTGCGGCAACTCCCGTCCCGGCATCACCCCCCCTCGCGCGAATCCTTTCCTGGAGCGGATTCTACGCCATTCTGCTCGTCTGCATGAGCTATGTTTTCTTCCACGCCTTCCTCATCGACAGCGTGACCATGCGGCTCTGCCGCGAACTCGATGGCCCCAATGCCAAACCCACGGAAGTCCTCCCCGTGCCGCTGCTTGAGATCGCTTTCGACGGCTATGTGTGGAACCGCCATGCGGAGAAACTCGGAGAAAATGGGGAATGGCGGGTGCGCTACACGGACATGGATAACGCTCCCGATGGACGCGAGGTCCACTGGAGTTCCGGCTTCGCGTGGTATCTGCGCACTCTCGGAGAGTTCCATCGCCACTTCTCCGGCGACACGCTTCGTAACAGCATCTTCCGCATGTCGATCTGGGCAAATCCCCTGCTTCTCATCATAGCCCTGGCCCTCTTTGCAACCCTCTCCGCCCGCCGTTTCGGCCCGCTCTGCGGATCGGTGCTGGCGATCGGAATGATCACCACCGCCTCGTTCTACGAAGGCTTCCTGCCCGCCTACCCCGATCACCACGGCATCACCGCTTTCGCCCTCATGGGCATCATTTTCGGCATCGCCTGGGCCGGCGCCGGGTGGGTTCAAAAATCCGACGGCACGGCATTCATCATCCCCACCTCGCTCAAACAAGCCCGCCACGGCATGATTTTTTCGGGTATCAGCGGCGCTGCCGCACTCTGGATCAGCGGGTTTTCTGCTGCATTTATTGCCGTGGGAGTTGGTCTGGGCGCCATTGTCACGGCATCGCTGTTTATCAAAAAGGCAGCCCGGCAAGGTTGTCAGTATCACCCAGAACTCTGGAGGCTCTGGGCCATAACCACAGCCGCCGGCAGCTTGGGTTTTTACGTTTTGGAGTATTTTCCCAACCACATCGGGTTGCGTTTGGAAGTGAACCACCCCCTCTACGCCTTGGCGTGGCTGGGTGGCGGATGGATCATTTTTGAAGTCACACGCTGGATCAATGACCTGCAATCCGGAAAAGCCCCCTTTCCTTGGAAAAAACTGCTCCTGCCGCTCGGGGCTTGCGCTGTCCTTCCAATCGTCATCCTAACTCTAGGCCCATCTGTTTACATACCCGGCGATCCGTTCATGGGTGGCCTTTGGAAAAATATAGCCGAGCTGTTACCACTTTTGACACGAATTCAAATGGGCGCCATCACTTGGAAGGTGGCTTTCGGGCTTTTCCCAGTATTCCTTCTGGCATCACTGATCATCGCCTTCCTTAAAAATGTCAATTCCGCGACAAAAGGAGTCTTCATTTTTCTCTGCATTCCTATTTTGGCCATCACGGCGATGCAACTTTACCAAGTACGCTGGGGGATGCTGAATGGTCCGCTGTACATTGCCTTGGTGGCGTTTGTCATCCCTCAGCTCTGGCGCTTGGCGCCTCGCCTCCCGGCTTTCCGAATCGGTGCGGCAATAGCTTTGTGCGGTGCGGCTTATCTCTTTTCCTTTGATACCGTGAATGGGATGCTCATGCCATTTTGGCAGCAATACAGTAGCAAGCAAAATATGCAGGTCGGCTCCGGTCAAATTCTTGCGCTGCTGCACCGCGACATGGCTAAAACCATCCTGCAAAATGCGAATGGCAAACCCGTCGTGCTCCTAAGCAGTCCAAATAGCTCCTGCTTACTTTCCACACTTGGTGGATTCAAAACAATCGGAACGCTTTACTGGGAGAATGTGGAAGGCCTGAAATCCGCTGCCAAAATGCTCAACGCCCAATCCGATGAGGAGGCACTTGCCATGCTCAAGGAACACGGCATCACGCACGTCTCGCTCATGACTTGGGAGAACTTTATAGGTCCATATTTTCAAATTCTTTACCCCAATCCTGTACCGGGAAAATCTCTTGAGAATTCATTCGGACAGCGTGCCCTTTTTAAAAAAATCATTCCCCAGTGGGTCCGCCCGATCCCGTATCCCAAAAATTTCCTGACGAACGCGCTGAAACAGGATGTCCTGATGCTCGAAATCGTGCCAGACCAAACTAAAGACGAAGCCGAATTCCACCTCGCCCGCTTCCTGCGCATCTCGGAAGGCAATCCCGTCGCTGCCGAAATCATGCTCAAAGGCATCCTCGACCGCTCCCCCGCCAGCAACGCTGTCCGCATGGAACTCGCCGACCTTTATGTGGATCAAAAACGCTTCAGCGATGCCCAAAACCAGTTCATCCTTTCCATGAACGGCACTGCCCCCGAAGTCCGCCGCCAAATCGCCCTGCGCAGCGCTCAACTCCTCGCTCAACGCGGCGCAAAAACCGAAGCCGAGGCCGTTTTGAAAGCCGGCGAAAGTGGAAATTAATCCAAAATGGACGTTACGATCCTCATGCCATGCCTCAATGAGGCTGAAACGCTGGCCGATTGCATTGTCGCAGCCCAGCGAGGACTTTCAGATGCAGGAGTCGAGGGTGAAATCCTGATTGCCGACAACGGCAGCACAGACGGATCTCAAGAACTTGCCCACAAGCTAGGCGCACGCGTTGTCGATGTCCCCGAAAAAGGCTACGGCAACGCCCTTCGAACCGGCATGGAAGCTGCCCATGGACGATTCCTCATTATGGGCGACTCGGACCGCAGCTACGACTTTTCCGAGATCAAACCCTTCGTTGAGAAACTCCGTGCCGGCGCCGACCTTGTCATGGGCTGCCGTATGCCAGGAGGCGGGGGAAAGATCATCCCTGGCGCCATGCCTTGGAAACACCGCTGGATCGGAAACCCAGCCCTAACATTCATCGGCCGACTCCTCTTTCGCTGCCCCGCCCACGATTTTCACTGCGGCCTCCGTGCCCTCACCAAGGACGCCTTTCACAAAATGGACCTCCGCACCTCCGGCATGGAGTTCGCCAGTGAGATGGTCATTAAAGCCTCTCTCCGGGGGCTGTGCATTGAAGAAGTACCCATCACACTGCACAAGGACGGGCGCTCTCGCCCACCGCACCTCCGCAGTTGGCGCGATGGTTGGCGCCACCTCCGCTTCATGCTCCTCTTCTCCCCGAGGTGGCTGCTCCTCTATCCCGGCCTAGTCATGCTGGTAACCGGTGCAGGATTTTTTACCCGTTTAATGATCGGCCCGATCACGCTCCAAGGAGTTAATTTCGATCTCAATACCTTGGAAATGGCCAGCTTGCTCGTTCAGTTCGGCTACCAAATGGTTCTACTCGCAGGATTTGTCCGTATTTTTGCCTACACACGCGGCTTTCTCCCGCCTAATCACATCCTCTCAAAAGCTTTCAGTTTCTTTACTTTGGAAAAAGGTCTACTCAGCGGGTTTGCCATACTCCTCGCAGGCTTTGGGCTAATCTCGTTGACGCTTTTAGACTGGGCCACAGCAGGTTTTGGCAACTTAGACCCGCTCGCCAACACACGCCCCGTCATCGCCGGCCGCACACTCGTCTCACTCGGCCTACAAACGCTCATTTTCAGCTTAGTCTTCAGTTACTTAGGAATCGACCAAAAACCGTCAAAAAGAAGATAGCTTTCCCCGATACTGCCGCTCATTTCCCTGCGGGGTCCCAACACCTCCTTTGCGGACTTATAACGCAGTAGCCGCGCAGCGCGAAGGTGGGGCCCAAAAAATTGATTTACCCATTGACAGCTGCCCGTAAAACCACATTGTCTCCCATATGAAAACAACTCTTGAACTGCCCGATGAGTTGATGATCGAGGCAAAAACTATTGCGGCAAGGCGAAAAATCACATTCCGTGCACTCACTGAGGCGGCACTTCGCAGGGAAATTCAACAACGAACTCTCGAAGACAGTCCAAAATCCAATTTGATAGAGTATTCCGCGGGCCATGCTCCGCATCTGAAAAAAAGAGGCGTAAAAATCACCTCCGACCTCGTCTATCAAATGCTCGAAAACGAAGACGCCTAACAAGCATGTTTCTTTTTGATGCCAATTTTCTCATCGCGCTCGGGGATGCCGATCATATTCACCATGAGAAAGCTCAGGCTTTTTTCGGAATCAAAAAGCACGATGGCTGGGCGACTTGCCCGCTCACGGAAAATGCCTTCCTCCGCATCCTCGGCCACCCCAACTACCCCAAGGGTCCTGGCTCCCCATCGACAGCCAGAAGCCTCTTGCAAGAATTGATCTGCCAACCTGGACACCAATTTTGGGATGATACGATTTCGCTTGTCGACTCGCGAAAATTCCCAGCCCTGCCCGGTTCAAAAAATCTCACAGACTATTACCTCCTCGCTCTTGCGATTAAAAATAGCGGAAAACTCGTAACTTTCGACCAAAGAATCGACCCGTCTTTATTGCAAGGCGGCATTTCCTCTTATCACTTTATTCAAGAAACTTCTGAAGTGTAGAAATCCTGTAAAGCGAACCTTATTCGAAGAATAAACCAAATGCCATAACATCCAACCTCCGCGCTCTCCGTGGTTATAACCTGCTTAAAATGAAAATTTTCCATCCTCAGCCTACAGTCCACGCTTCCGAATACACAACGCCAACTCCGATTCTTAAGAGTTAAAATTTCCCATGTATTTCCCCGTCCTGCTTTGGAGTCTTGTGATTTTTGCCTCATTCTGGGGCTATGGCGAAGCCCTGCGCCGCGCGCTCAAGAGACCAGAATTTGACGACATCGGATGGGGCCTCACAGCCGCTTGGGGTATGGCAGCAACGCTCGCGATCGGCGGCTTTTTAATGATGCTATCGGTAGCGAGGTCTCCGATCTTGACCGGAGTGGTGCTCATCGGAGCGGCGTTAGCTGCCATATTCCAAGTCAAAAACCTTTCGCAGTCCGACTCTAAGAATTCCAAAAATTCCTACTCAAAAGCGGGATGGATATTTCACCTGACTGACATCCTTATCTGGCTTCTGGCGGCTCTGGCATTTACCTCCTCTGTGGTCTGGCCCCAACAGATTGATCCGAATGACGACCTTGTTTGTTATTTGATGCTTCCGAAAAAAATTCTGGAAACAGGGACTTTGATTGAGCCTTTCAGTTTCCAGAGGGCAGGCACTTTTGGAGGGCAGGCGCTTCTTCAATCCTTGGTTATGGTTGTCGGCAACGAAACAACCGGGCATATACCTGACCGAGGCCTTGCGATGCTGATGATTTTCGGAATGCTTCTAGCAGCATTGAAGGGCCTCAAAGGCAAAGCGCGGTGGATCGCTTTTTTGCTGTTACTGGCTTTTTGGTTCGTTCCAGTCCCTCGGATTAGCACCAATGGGGCCATGACTGGCGGTTGCCTGCTAGTTGCTCTGCTGGCAACCTCTTCACGGGTCAAGTCTCTCTCTCTCGAAAAAAACCTCCCTGCATTTGTTCCTGCAGGACTTGTGGCAGCTGCGGCATGCTCGATTCGGCCTACCTTTGCGCTCGTTGCGGTATCTACCTTCGCGGGTCTTTTAATCTGGCAAGTTGTTGAAAATCGGGGCGTCAAAATTTTCGATTCTACCACGCCCATTATTTTTTCCGGACTCATATGCTCTGCGATACTAATCCCATTTATGGTAGTTCTTTATATATCGAATGGAGCGCCTGTCATTCCACCATTCAGCGGTTTTGTTTCCGAGGCGTATCAGACCTTTGACTACCCCGAGACTTTAAAAAACTTCGCATCTCTTTTCAATTTCCTGTCTGGCGGGCCAACAGTTGCGCTGCTGATTTTGCTAGCGATTGCGGCGATTCTACCCGGCGAAGGGGGGCGTGGTTGGGTTTTGACCGGAATGCTTCTGACAAGCAGCCTTATAGTCTTTCGTTTTGCAGCCATAGCCTACTACGATCAATACAGATACATTTATCCAATTATTCTTCCCATGGTGCTTTGGTATCTAGCCAAGGCAGTGAGCAAGACCCCCAGTGATTCCGATGAGTCAGGAAAAATCCCGCGCCAACTTACAGTAGCAGGACTAGCCATCTTTGCTTTTGTTAATCTGCCAGGCAGTTTTCAAGAGTTGAACTCCCAAGTCCAGAGTCTCGCTTTAGCAAATATACCGGAGCGTTCCTTGCTGCCAACTCAACTCAAAACCGCCTATAAATCGATTCAGAACAAGGTTCCCCGTGGAGAAAAAATCCTGACGATGGTGGATGCCGGATACTGGTTAGACTACTCGCGCAACCCAATGCAATCCATCAATGCCGTGGGAGGATCCAGCCCTCCGCCGGGTATTCCTTTTGGAAAAGGCCCCGAGGCTTTGCGAAATTACCTCACAGGACTCGGATTCAAATATCTCATCGCGGTGGATTTCAACAACGCCGTGCTTCTTTACACGCGCCGCCTTTGGACGGAGACAACAAGACCGGAGTGGATTTACCCTCAACTCTGGCGACCCCGTTTCTTGGATGTTATGGACTCCATCGATGCCTTCGACAGGGAGGGGAAAGTCATAGCCCGTGAAGGAAATTTACGGTTGATTCAACTCGATAAAGATTGATCTATGCCGCCCTTGATCTACCTCCCCGCATACAACTGCGCGAAGACCATTGTTTCAACAATCCGCGAGATTCCGGCTTCCATTTCAACCAAGGCACACATTCTTGTTTTGGACAACGCCAGCACCGATGACACCGCACAACTGGCAACTACTTTTCTTAAAGAAAGCCTTTGGGCTGGAAAAGCCACGGTTTTAAAGGCCAACCGAAATCTTGGTTACGCCGGCTCCCAAAAGCTTGCACTTCGCATGGCCCGCTCCAATCCCGCAACACCTTTTCTCGTTATGCTTCACGCGGATGGACAATACCCGCCGAAGTTTCTTCCCGATTTTTTTACCAAACTAGAAGCAGGGGCAGATCTCGCCTATGGCTGTCGCTCCAAACAAACCTTCGGCGATTTGGAGGAAACACCGCTCAAGGTAAAAATTGCCATCGCTGTGCTGAACAACTTGGAATGCCGCCTAACAGCTTGCCCAAAAATTAAAGAATGGCACAGCGGATATGTTGGTTACAGCACGGCTTTTTTAAAAAAGCTGAATCTTTCCGCCATCACCGAAACTCGCCACATCGACGGCAACATGCTTTTCGCGGCAACGAAACTCGGAGCCCGCATCGAAGAGGTTCCAATCTTCAAACGCTACAATGATTTTGAGGGATTTAAAGGGCCTGCAGCCTATGGTTACATTCTGCATTGTCTCGGACTCATGATCAAAATGCCGTCCACCATTCCCTTCCTGTGTGAGCCTGACCCTCAGCTTCTCCCAAGTCCGGATGATTTTGAGTATATTTTGAAACCCTAGGTTTCAAATTCAGGTCAAACAATTTGCGGGACATACCGCATAACCTCGCCGTTCCGATAGGGAAGCGTGCCGGGTATGATCTTCCCAGTGGCCTTCCAGCGACTCCACCATTCCTGAGCAAAATCCAGAGTAGTCATCGGATTTCCAGAGCCGACATGGTGAATTGTCGGCTGCCCACTTGGCGGGGAGGCTCCCTCCAGCGCATTGGCAAAATGACGAGCCACAAAAGACACCGGCGTAAAATCACGAATCTGAGCGCCTGGCGACATCGGAAAATCTTCACTTGCCAAGGCTGCCCGGCGAAGTGATGGCCAAAGTCTTCCCTCCGACTCACCCTCGCCAAAAACCTGAAAAATCCGGTGATAGCTTAGACAGTGATTTTCACTACGTGCCCAGCCCATCAAAGCCACCGAGGCGGCCGCTTTCGAGATGGGATAGGTTTGTGTCGGCTCCAAGGGGGCATCGATCGGGATGAATTCATACCTTTCTCCGCTACGACCGTATTCAAAACAGCTCCCCGCGATCAAAAACCTTTGGACTCCCTCCGATGCCGCCCGCTCCATCACATCGAGCGACACCGCCACATTCCAATACAAACAACTCTTCAGCGAGTCGTAGGGCAAATTGGCCGAATGCGCGGCCAAATGAACCAAGGCATCACAATTTTGAAAAACTCCCTCCGTCAGGGCATCCAACGACCCATCGATCCAGAACGGTTCGCGAGTCAAAGCGACACGGGGACGACTACCAAACCGCCTTGTAGCAACCACATCATGCCCTCGGGCAAATAACTCATTCAATAAATGGGATCCAATAAAGCCCGTCGCCCCTGTAACAAAAACCCTCATGCAAATGGTGATGAGAATTCCCCCAAACTTTGGAAGGCCCCGTCGCGGTTGGATAGGATCGGGTTCGAAACTCGCCAATCCAAATTGATCGAGCTCCAAAGAATCCCATCATCATTAGCGGGGTCATAAACAGCATCGGTTAAATAAAATACGGTCGTCCCCTGCTCGAGAGTAAGAAATCCGTGAGCGCATCCTTTGGGAATAAAAAGCATCTCTCGCCCCTTAGCCGTGAGTTCGCAGGAATGCACCCGGCCGTAATTTTCGGATGCCCGCAAATCCACCACCACATCCTGGATTTTGCCAGTAGTGCAGAAAACTAATTTAGCATGTTCAGCCGGAGGTCGTTGAAAATGTAGCCCACGCAGCACATCTTTGCTTGAAACAGAAAAAAACTGCTCCATAGGCCTAAACTCCATTCCGTGCTCTAGGAAAAATCCAGCGTGAAAGGTTTTGACGAATTCACCACGAGAGTCTTGATGAATACGCGGCTTCAAATGACGAACGCCAGAGATCGGAGTGTCTGAAATTTCAAACATCTCCATACCGACCCACAAATTTATGGACGCAATCAATAACATAATCGATTTGCGCTGGAGAAAGACCGGGATACACACCGATGAAGATCGCTTGCTCCAAAATTTCGTCCGCGCCTGGCAATAACTGGTGGATTGCGGCCGAATCCAATCCGGCGTTCCTCTCCACAGTAAGACCTCGAATGCGAAATGCAGTGGGACTTTCCTTGCGGAGATTGACAAAAACCGGCTGGCGAAGCAGGTTGCCTCCGAAAAGCATCCGGTTGCCGATCTTTTTTTCATCGAGAAACCGCGCAAACTCAAACTTCTTGAATGGAGCATCTGGCTTTACTCGAAGCATGAACCCGAACCATGAGCAATCGGTGATATGGCCCGAGCCATCCCACTCGAAACCCGCCGCAGACCACGACACCGCGTGTGTGGGAAGCATGAAGTCAAATACTCCAGCCAAATCCGCGAGTCCCGAGCGCAGCGTGTGCCAGTTTTTCTTCCGCGCCTCAACAAAGGCTGGTAGGCGCTCGAGTTGCTTGCGACCTATCGCCGCCTGTACATCTAGCGGCTTCAAGTTGTAGCCCAAGTGCGAATAGATGAATTTGTGGTCGTAGCCGGGCGGAAGTTCACCGAGTTGCCAGCCGAAACGCTTGCCGCAGGTGTTATCCACACCACTCGCGCACCAGCAATCACGCCCCCAGTCGCGAAAACTTTCCACTAGAGTCTTGAGAAGCATGTTTCCGACAATGTTCACCGCACCACCTTCACCGAGTGTAAGGTGGTGCGGGGGATAAAAAGATTGGGTGGATAAATCGCCGAAGGAACCCGTTGGCCGTCCATCATACTGACACCCCAGAGCATCGCAATTATCCTCAATCAGCCAAAGTCCGTGACGCTTACAAAAGGATTGGATCGCCGAGAGATTGAAAGGATTTCCGAGGGTATGAGCCATCATCACTGCCTTGGTCTTTCCTTCCCGAAAAGCCTCCTCGAGTTGCTCCACGCGGGCATTGCAGGTCACAGTGTCGTTATCGATGAAAACGGGCACTAGTCCGTTTTGCAGGATTGGAGCTACCGTTGTCGGAAAACCCGCCGCCACCGTGATGACCTCGTCGCCTTGCTTCAAACGCCGGTCGCCAAGTTTCGCACTCGTGAGCGCCGAGATAGCCAACAGATTGGCCGAGGAACCTGAGTTACAAAGAATGCTCCGCTTAACTCCGAGAAATTTCGCCAGTCCAGCCTCAAATGCGTCGCCCTCCTTGCCAAGCGTGAGCCAAAAATCTAACATCGCCTCCGCGCCCGCTACCACCTCATCTTCGGTGAAGACACGCCCGGCGTAAGGAACGCTGGATTTTCCTGCAACAAAGGAAGCAGCAGCGGGGTCGGTCCCGGGACGGTTGGCGGAGTGGAACACGCGGCTAAACGTTCGGGTGGAAAGCCCGTTCCATTTTTTCAAAACCTCCGCGAGTTTCTTCTGTTTGAGCCTGGCCACCGGCCCTTTGCCGATTGCTTTCGAACCCACGGTGATGACTTTATCCACCCGCACAGCCGACTCGGCCGCCATACTCCCGAACGAAAGGTCTGCATTTCCGAGCGAGACGCAATGCGGATAGGTCAGCGACAAATCCGCGTGACTCGTAATGTAAGCGACCAAATGATCACCGGAATGATCGGCTTCAGCTAAAATAAGCCCAGGCCGATACTTTGACCCTTGCTGGTTTTTTAAAGGAAAATCGAGAAGGACGATCTCTCCAGGATTGAAAAGCGCCATAGGAGGTTATTTTCCTGAGAAAAACTTTTCCCAGTTGATTTGCTCATCGACGGAATCGCCGAAGAAATCTTTCAAGCCAATCGCCTCGAATTCCTCTTCCGCGCTGAACTCGTGCTCGGCGTTTTTTTCAGCTGAAAGGTTCTGTTGCGGCACTTTGTCATCGGAGATAATAACATAAGCCTGCAGGCGCGATAAGGTCTTTGGCAGCGGCTTGTCCAAAAAGAGATTTCCATTGTCCAACGTAGCTCGTATGGCGATCATATTGGATTTTAATTAGCTCCAAAATTCTTACTAGTCCACCTTGCCGTGAGTTTGGAATCCTTAGCGAAGCTCAAATGCAGTTTGTAAAAAGATTCTGATTCAGAATTCCACGCCCAACAGCGGCAGATAGGACATTGAGTCGAATGAAGTGGGACTTCCGAAAACCCTCATCCTGAAAGCCGCAAGCGCGCAAACCGTCGAGAAGCTCTCTCACCGTAATCTCAGGCGTCATTGTAGGCTGGTGTGCAGGAGCCAATTCTGCAAAGCGCGAAAAATCGACCCGGTAGGAGCGCTTGTCAGGTGAGGCGTTGGGGTTGATTGAAACCTTAATTCCATCAAGTTCTCCGGCCACTGCCATCGCCAAATCACGGATGGTGAAATTCCAAGAATCGGAGCCGACGTTCAGCACGGTAAAATCTCCTCCTTGCATTCTGTCACGCGTGGCAGCCCACTCGATCGAGCGCGCCATGTCACGGACATGGATCAGAGGTCGCCACGGTGAGCCATCGCTGAGAATCTGAATTTTTCCGGTCGTGAGTGACGAAGCCACAAAGTCATTCAACACCAGATCAAGCCGCAACCTTGGGCTCCATCCGCAAGCGGTAGCGAAACGCAGGCAGGTTATGCGGAAGTTCTCTCCGGCGAGCTTAGCGAGTTTTTGCTCGGCCTCCAGCTTCGAGCGAGCATAGGCCGTTAGCGGATTAGTTGCCGAATCCTCCATCCTTGCCTCGGACCCACCCTCGCCATAAACACTGCAACTGGAAGCGAAAACATAAGAGACAACACCCGCATTTTTAGCGGCACGGGCGATGTCGACGACCGCATCACGGTTGATTTCCATGGTCGCAAGCTCGAAGCGAGCTCCCATCGGGTCATTGGAAACAGCTGCCAGCTCAACAACCGTGTCGAAATCGCCCAAGATGTTTTTTGGAAACCGGCGGACATCGCCGAAATACTGCCGATTCAAAATCCGCTCCGGAAAGTCTGTTGGGTCCATGAGACACCCTGCGAAGTAACCAGCATCGAATCCCGCAATCAAAGCATCTGGAAAATGAGCGCGCAGATGAGCCGCCAAAACCGGGCCAATGTAGCCCATGTTTCCAATGATTAGAAATCTCCGGGAAGTTTGCATGGCATCGTTGTTTTTAACCAATCCAGTCCTCGACTTGCTTACCACACCTTCCAAGGAGCGTTGCCACTTTGCCAAAGCTCCTCAAGTTGAGTTTTGTCACGCAGCGTATCCATTGGCCTCCAAAAACCAGCATGTTGATATGCCATCAGTTCACCTTGGTGAGCAAGCGATTCCATGGGTTCCCGCTCCCAGATCGAGGCATCATCGGAGATTCGGTTGATCACTTCCGGCTGCAGAACAAAAAAGCCCCCATTAATCCATGCGCCGTCGCCCTGAGGCTTTTCATGAAAATCGTTCACACGACTCGATTCTATTCGAAGCGCCCCGTAGCGCCCAGGCGGTTGCACGGCAGTGATCGTGGCCAGTTTTCCATGTGAGTGGTGGAAATCTACCGCACTGCGCACATCCACATCCGAGAGTCCATCGCCGTAAGTGAAGCAAAACGCCTCTTCCTTTAAATAATCTCGCACGCGCCTCAACCGCCCCCCGGTTTGCGTCTTCTCCCCCGTGTCCACTACTGTCACACGCCATGGCTCTGCGTGCTTTTGATGAACCTCCATGCGGTTATTTTTTATATCGAATGTCACATCCGACATGTGCAAAAAGTAGTTCGCGAAATACTCTTTGATCACATACCCCTTGTAGCCCGCACAAATCACAAAATCATTAATCCCGTGTGCGGAGTAGATTTTTAGAATATGCCAAAGCATCGGACGACCGCCTATTTCGATCATGGGCTTGGGCTTCAAATGCGTTTCTTCGCTAATGCGAGTTCCTAATCCTCCAGCCAAGATTACAGCAACCATATTTAACATCAGGCTATGGGTTCGAAACTCCATTCGCAAGCCCAGCCAAATCTAGAGCTGGGAAAACCCACCGAACCCCGTTCGCGTTCTTTTGGGAGAAATTCGCAGCCTTTCCAATTGCGCCATGAGCAGCACCTGCTCCGGACCAGACAGAATTTGCTCGCTGACAACCACCGCGCCGAACTGATCCTCTTTGATGAATTTCATAAGTGATTCCACATACCAAAATCCCCTAATTATTAGACTTTGTGTCGTAGCGATAGCGTTTACTTGAGCGCACATCCACTCGTGAACGAGAAAGACGACTTTTGATGCTTTGCTCCAGCTCCTGGCTACTGCGATGAGATGATTTTCGAAACTTTCATAAATCCTGTCAAATTTTGGCGCCTTCACCACCCGAACAAACCATTCTGTCGGATTGATCCATCACAACCACATGAAGGACATTGGGATCGCTCTCAGCACATGCACATCTTGATTGATCCTCGGGTCAACAGCAATTCCACCTAATGCACTCCATTCATCTCAAGGGCTTCGTGCAGGCAACTCCACTGTTAGGTTGTTTTGTAGGGAGCATGCCCCCTTTTCTCGCCTACACCCCTGCGGATCTCTGGTAAGAGTCCGTAGCGCTCATCCACAACACAAATCCTCACGGGGTTTGTCCGGTGAGGTTCCAGCCACCTTGGCCAAGCTGTTGCTCAAATCCGCCCGAAACTCATCGGCCACTGCACCCCCGTACAGTTGGCTTCAGCACTCCCGCCCAGTCCCGTTTGAGCAACCCCTTCACGACTTCGACCACCACCTTGGCGCGGTAGGTAAAAACGGTTTGGCGGCAGACTCCAGAGATCTTCATGATCTCGGCCACCGTGTGTTCATTTTGGGCGATCAAGCACACCAGCGGCAGGGCTTGCGCGCCCGATCCTCTTGCGGAAGCCTTCAAGCTTCTTCGATTTGCTCTACGATTTCGCTTCTAAGTTTCGGAAGTATTCTCATGCGACACAAAAATCATAAAACATAACGTCATATAACGTTCTGTTTTTAATAAA
>JBIJCR010000118.1:0-6698 GCA_044344595.1 Terrimicrobiaceae bacterium | reverse complement strand
CTTGCTGTTTCGATGCTCATTAGATGGAGTTCACTTTCGTTATGGCCTGCTGGTTCAGTAGATGCCCCGCTTGCAGGTTCAGCCTCGCGGCCTCTTCCCGGACATCTCTTTCGGTCGTGAACCGTCTCATTCGACCGGTGGGACTTTCACCCACGTGGCTGCCGGCTTCCCCGGCGCACACCCGAATCCAGCGATTGAACTGAAATCGCTGGATTCGGGTTGAAGATTCACTTTGAATAAAACATACTCAGTGTGGTCGGAATGATCTTGGATGGTCGAGGCATTTAGACCTGAATTCATATATTCCAACGCCCTAAAAAGGGTGAAGATCGCTCTTCGGCAGCCATCCTCTGTCATTCATCAATCCCTTATCGACATGCAAAATTCCATTCCACGCAAAGGTATCATTCTCGCCGGAGGCTCTGGCACGCGATTGTATCCGCTCACGATCGCGGTGAGCAAGCAGCTCATGCCCGTGTATGACAAGCCGATGGTTTACTATCCGCTGTCAGTGCTCATGCTTGCTGGCATCCGCGAGATTTTGCTCATCTCGACGCCCGAGGACTTGCCGCTTTTTCAACGCTTGCTGGGTGATGGCAGCCAGTTCGGTATTTCGCTGACCTACGCCGAGCAACAGCGTCCGGAAGGGCTTGCGCAGGCTTTCCATATAGGCGCTGATTTCGTTGGAAACGCCCCGTCGGCCCTTGTGCTGGGCGACAATATTTTCTACGGGCAAAACTTTGTGGAGGCGATCGAGAGTGCCGATGCACGCCGCGAGGGAGCTACGATTTTTGGTTACCATGTTGCCGAACCGACCGCCTACGGCGTGGTGGAGTTCGCACCGGATGGCCGTGTCCTTTCAATCGAAGAGAAGCCTGCCAAGCCGAAATCCAACTTCGCCGTGCCAGGACTTTATTTCTACGATAACCGCGTTGTTTCCCTCGCCCGCGATTTGAAGCCCTCCGCGCGCGGCGAACTCGAGATCACCGACCTGAACCGGATTTACCTTGAAGAGGGCAAACTCCAAGTCGAGCAACTCGGACGCGGCACCGCATGGTTGGACACTGGCACGCACGAATCGCTCATGGAAGCCGCCGAGTTTGTGAGCGTGATCGAACGCCGCCAAGGCCTCAAAATCGCCTGTCTCGAGGAAATCGCCCTGCGCAACAAATGGATCGACCAAGCGGGACTGGAAGCCCAGATCGTCCGACTCGGCAAATCGACCTATGGAGCGTATCTGCGACGGCTTTTGAAATAATGTCGAGGCCGAAGAATTGACCACAGAGAACACGGAGAGCAGAGAGGATAAATGGTTTGGAGTCCCATGCGGTTAACTTTTTTGTGCGAGCTCAAACATCGCTGAGACCTTCCTGTGAATCCTGCAGACCCTGTCCTCCTGTAAAAAAAATCCGTATTCCGAACGCGGAGACTTAGACCATTGTCTAAACCAACCATGCCGAAGTTTGCCATCCATCGCCTGCTGCCACTGCTGTTTTTCGCCCTGCTGCTAACCGGTTGCGAATCGGTATCCTCCACCTCTCAATTTTATCGCCCGAGCACGGCACGGGTTTTTCCCCCGAAGCCGAAGGATTACAGCGTTCCCATTTTTTCCAAACCGCCAGACCGCCCTTACATAGTGATTGGCAGGCTCTCATTCACCGCGAATGCAAGTTACGACTTCATGATCCGGGCGATTCAATACAACGCGCGCCTTCATGGAGGCGATGCCGCCATTATGCTCCACGAGGACACCGAGCAGAGGCCCTACAACTACTATGTGCCGGGCTACACATCGTATGTGCCAGTGACCACCTACAGCTTTGGCACGGCCAGCTCCAGATATTGCGGACCAGATGGCCCGGCTCGCCGATCAGAATATGGCACCAGCACATCCACGACATACCTGCCGACATTCAATCCCGGCTACATGAGCGTGGGAATGCTCACGCTGCGCTCGATCGACGCCTCGATCGTTCGATACAAATAAGCTCCGACAATCTTCAGCTCGCAAATACCCTGCGACTCGGCGAGGCTTCCCGCAGGGATGCAGAGTTTCATTTCTCATACGGGCTGGTTTCTACCATTGGCCTCGGCGGGTGTTCCGCCGATGTTTTCCTTGCTGGCTTTTATGTTGGTGGGCGTGGTGCTTGCCTCCTTGGTGCTGCTGAAGCTGCGGCAATCCCTGCTCGTTGCCTATTTCCTCTGCGGACTCGCAATCGCGAATACCGGCCTTCTCGAGGCGGTGGCAGGGGAGCAGGCAAGGGAGGCAGTGGCTTCGATGTCGGAGATCGGTGTCATGCTCCTCCTCTTCGTGCTTGGAATGGAATTCTCCCTCGGCGAGTTAAAAAACCTGCGGCGGTATGCGTTTCTGGGTGGCTCGGTCCAAGTCGGAGTCACGATGCTCGCTGCGGGACTCGTTGCCCGCTCTTTTTTCGGTCTGGACTGGCCGATGGTCGCGGTCGTGGCCGTCGCGTGTGCGCTGAGTTCCACAGCTATCAGTGTGAAGCTCTATCACGACATGGGCATATCGGCGAGTTCCGGCGCCCGCTTTGGCCTCGGGGTGGCAATTTTTCAGGACATTTTTGTCATACTTTTCCTTGTGCTCATGCCTGCCCTCTTCGTGGCGGGAGGTGAGGGAAAAACCATGGCCCCGGTTCTTGCGCTCACCCTAGGCAAGGGCGTTGCGTTCATTGCGCTCGCCATCATCCTTGCGCGTTATGTCATTCCCAGGCTACTGCGCGCTGTGGCAGATACCCGCAGCAGGGAGCTTTTTACCCTCACCGTGGCTGGGCTGTGCGTCGGTGTGGCCTTCCTAGCCGCACTCATGGATCTGAGCCTCATTCTGGGAGCCTTTGTTGCCGGTCTTGCTGTGAGCGAATGCATCTACAAGCACCGCATTCTTTCGGATATCGCGCCAATCAAGGATTTGTTCCTCACGATTTTCTTTGTCTCAGTCGGCCTGGGAATCGATCTCCGCGAGGCCATTTCCTCCTGGCAACTGATTTTGGCCCTGACCGCCGGGATCATCCTCGGTAAAGCCCTGTTAATCGGACTCATTGCCCGAGTCATCGGGCTGAGTTGGCGGGCGGCGGTTTTTGCTGGCATTGGACTCGGCAGCGCGGGGGAATTCTCCCTCGTGCTTCTCACAAAAACCTCTGATTTCACGGCATGGTCGAGTGCTGTGAGCGATCCACTCATGGCAGCCATGGCCCTGTCGATGGCCATGGTTCCCGTGCTCATGCGCTTCGCCCAGCCTCTTGCCAACTGGCTCGACGCGCACACCCCCCGCCTGCCAGGCCGCGCTGCCGCATCCCTGCCTCCCGCCGAGCGCGTGCGGGGACTGACCAACCATGCGATCATTTGCGGATACGGTCCCGTGGGACGTGGACTTTGCGCTTCCCTCGCCGACGAAGGCATTCCCTCACTTGTCATAGATCTCAACGCAGAGGCCATTCATGAACTGCATAGCGATGGAAAAGCTGCTTTGTTCGCTGATGCCCGCCAACCCGAGGTATGGGACCTCTGTTCCGTCGATCAGGCCCGACTCGTCGCCTTCACCTTCCCCGCCACACCCGAAATTGCCGCTGCCATCCAATTCGCAAGGGAACGAAACCCCTCCATCACAATCCTCGCCCGCACAAAATTCAGCAACGAAGCCGATAAACTCCGCCATGTTGGAACAGACATCGTCATCCTCGACGAAGCCGAAAGCGGACGAGCGGTAATCCGCGACGCCCTCAGCGTCTTCAACATCACCAGCGCCGACTAAGACAAAGCGGGTCAGAAATTTGGACAATCGGCCAAATTTTTAGTCCACTCAGATTAGCCTGGGGGCCAGTTGAGGTAACGTCCACCCAAGAGGTGGATGTGGAGGTGCGGAACGGTTTCGCCACCGTGGGGACCGTTGTTGATGACGAGTCGGTAGCCGGTGGGGGCTATGTTCTCGCGGCGGGCGATCTCGGCGGCAGTGAGGAGGAGGTGGCCGAGGAGGTTTTGCTCATCGACTTGAGCAGATCCGATTCGAGCGATGGTTTTTTTGGGAATGATGAGAATGTGGATTGGAGCTTGGGGAGCGATGTCGCGGAAGGCGAGGCATTGGTCGTCTTCGAAGACGATGTCTGCTGGGATTTCGCGGACGATGATTTTTTCGAAAAGGGTCATGCGAGCTGGAGATTAAGTTCGTGAGCGCGGTGACTGGATGCTGCTTCGGAGCGGATGAAGGAGACAATCTCGCTCATGAGGCCGGAGCACTCCGCACTCCAGTGCTTGGCACAGCGGAGGAGCTTCACACAATCGTGCAGGCCGTGAATTTCAACCCGCCTGGCGGGTGATTCAAGAATTTCACGCAGTCGCTCGTGAAGGAGGTTGAAGAAGACGAGCTCGTAGCCTGTGCCAGCACGGCGGGCGAGATCTGGAAGGGAGAGAGCGACCGGCGGGGGGAGCGTTTCGAAACAGCGGGCGACATCTGAGTAGCCGATGACTTGCAGCACAGACTGTACGGCTTTTTCCAAGCGGGAAATTGTGACGATATTCTCGTCGAATTCCTGCTGGAGGTAGCTGGAGATGCTTTCAGTGACATGGGTGGTGAGCCACCACTTTTTGTAACCGGCGACCTCCGCGGCACGGACGACGGCGGAGGCCAACCAAGCGCGGTCGTAGTTCATAACGCTGCCATCCTGGAAGCGCACGAGCGGGTAGTTATCACGGAGGGCGATCAATTTTTAAAAAGCTCGGTTTGGTCGGAGGTGAGGGCAACACGGCGTTCCAAGGATTCGATCTCCTCGATGAAGTCGCCGACTTCTTGAAACTGGCGATAGACCGAGGCGTAGCGAACATAAGCAACGGGGTCGAGCGCGTGGAGTCTGGCCATTACAAGGGCACCAAGATGCTTTGAGGAAATCTCACGCTCTTGGCTGTTTTCGATCTCCTGCAAAATGTCTTCGACGACATGCTCCATGGATTCCAAGGTAACGGATCGTTTTTCACACGCTTTGGCGATGCTACCAAGGAGTTTACTTCGCTCGAAAATCTCATGACGGCCATCCCGCTTGATAACACGCAATTCATTACGCTCCAATACTTCATATGTCGTAAAACGCGACTGGCAATCGAGGCATTCCCTGCGACGGCGGATGCTGGTTCCGTCTTTGGAAAGACGGGAGTCAATGACCTTATCATCGAGGGTTCCACATTTCGGGCAGCGCATATATATGGTATTGATGCGAGATTCTCAGGGAAAATCACCACAAGATATAGTAAGGTCAATTTTATTTTCTTAAAGAGAGTAGTTTTTTTACGTTAAGAAGATTTTGGAAAGTTTTCCTTGTCCGGACGGGCGGTATTTCACAGTTTTGCCCCATGCGTTATTTGAACACCCCACCCTTCTTCCGCTCCAAAGGTAACTCGACTGCCACACACGGCTTCACCCTGTTAGAATTGCTTGCTGTGATTACTATCATTGCCATCCTTGCCGGCCTAGTGTTGCAGACAGCTGGATATGTGCAGAAAAAGGCTGCCCGCAGCCGAGCAGAGGCGGAAATCGCCGCGCTGTCGGCCGCTCTGGAAAGTTATAAAGCCGATATGGGGGATTATCCAGCTGGAACGAATATTTCCACACCATTCACTAACAACGCTTTTTTAAGGGCCGCATTAGCCCCCTCGACCGGAAAAGTGTATTTTGAATTTTCTAAGCGCATGGGAACAAACGCTAACATGTCGGAGCCTAACCAATCCATCGTAGACCCTTTCGGCACAGGCTACTGTTATCAGTATCCCGGGGATACAAATCGATCTGGCTCTAATTTCTTCGACCTTTGGTCAAGAGCTGGAACAACTGCTGACAGCCAATCCAACCAGTGGATTAAAAATTGGTAAACAGCCCTACTCCCAAGACCTAACCAGAAGCTTTCTGTTTGAGTTGGTATTCCAAACAGCCACTTTCTTCATAAGAGTTAAGTTCTCAACGCCGGAACCAGTCAGGCTTGGAAAATCGTTCGTCATCCTATTATCATAGTTATCATCCAAAAGAATCTGATAAGTGCCACCCCAAGGGTCTTGGTAATCACCGCTTGCGGTTATGCCTCCCTTGCCTTTTTTCCAAGCCTGAGCTTCCAGAAATACAATGGCTCTGGGATTGTCAGTTGTCGTAGCAGCCATCAGAGCATTCATGAGCGTAGATCCCACTGTTGTTCCCGAACTGGTAGGCAACCGGCCATACTCCGTCTCATAAGCCACTACGGCGTTCGCTATTTGAACCGCTGCATTTTTGGCAGTGGTTTTTCTTGCGGTGTCTAGAGCACCGCCAATCGCTGGCAAAGAAAGCGAGGCGAGTATGGCGATAATCGAGATGACGACGAGCAGCTCAATCAAAGTGAAAGCTTGGAGGCGGATGAAGTTTTTTGTGGAGGAAGTTTTCATTTGGGAGATTTGCTATAATGACAAGGTCAATGCAAGTCTGCAATCGGTTCAGCAACGAGGTCGTAGGTCTGGGCTCCTAGAATTTTGGCGTTGATAAAGGTGCCTACTTCGGTGGGTTGGGTGAGGAAGACGCGGCAATCAACTTCGGGGGCGTCCTGTTCAGTGCGGCCGGAATTTGGAGTTTCGACGAGGATTCGGAGGATTTGGCCGGTGCGGGATTCGGCCATTTCGCGAGCGATGCGCTGCTGGAGTTTCATGGCTTCTCGATAGCGGCGATTTTT
>JBIJCR010000028.1:0-22262 GCA_044344595.1 Terrimicrobiaceae bacterium | reverse complement strand
GTTGGTCCATCTTGGCCGCGCGAGAGCCATCCTCTTGTGAGTAGTTGAAGACACCGAGGCGCTCGAAGCGGGTTTCCTCGATGAATGCGAGGAGGCTTTCAAAATGCTCCTCGGTTTCACCGGGGAAGCCGACGATGAATGTGGTACGAAGGCCGATGCCAGGGATTCCTGCGCGGATGCGGGTGATGAGATTTTCGATATGCTCTCGGGAGGTTTCGCGCCGCATGAGCTTAAGCATTTCGGAATGGATGTGCTGGAGAGGCATGTCCACATAGCGGGCGACATGAGGGTTCCGCGCGATGGCGGCGATGAGCTCATCGCTCCAATGCGCTGGGTGGGTGTAGAGGAGTCGAACCCAGAACTCGCCGCCAATTTCTCCGATCTCATCGAGGAGGTGAATGAGCGAAGTCCCGCGCGAGGCATCCACAGGCTGGCGCGGGCCGGCTTTTTGATCCCAGAGATCCATACCGTAGTAGGTGGTGTCTTGGCTGATGAGATTGATCTCCTTCACTCCTTCGGCAACGAGACCTCGAATCTCGCGCACGACGGAATCGAGGGAGCGGCTGCGGTGCCGTCCGCGCATTTGGGGAATCACGCAAAAACTGCACGGGTGATTGCAGCCCTCGGCAATTTTCACATAAGCGGAGTGATTTGGCGTGAGACGGAAGCGCGGGGTGGCGAAGTCGGGTATATAGCGGGACTTTGGCGTCACTAGGTTGAGGACGCTGGATTTGTCCTCTTCGAGTACACGGCGGAAGATTGCGCCGGCCTCGGCTACTTGATCGAGTCCGATGAAGGCGTCCACTTCAGGAAGTTCGCCAACGAGGTCGGTGGAGAATCGTTGGGAGAGACAGCCGCTGACGACGATTTTGGCATCGGGGCGTTTGCCCTCGCTGCGCTGGCGGGAGGCTTCCAAAATGGCGTCGATCGATTCCTGTTTCGCAGAATCAATGAACCCGCAGGTGTTCACAATAAGCACATCAGCCTCGGCGGGGTCGGCGGTGATTTCAAAACCTTGGGATTTTGCGGAGCCTAGCATTATCTCGGCATCGACGAGATTTTTGGCGCAACCGAGGCTGATCATGCCAACACGGCGCGGGACAACGGGAAAAGCAGCTTCAGTGGAAGATTTCATTGCGGGCGTTTGGGCCGGGGAGAGGGTTCGAATGGTGGAAGAGTGAATGGCGTTGGGGATGCTTTGCTTGTCGTCGTTGGTGTAGTTTCGGTGGTAACACGCAAGAGCTCGGGAGTCATTAAGGGCGTCGCAGATGGAAGAGGCTTGACGATGGGTGTGGCGACGGGTCTCGGCTTTGCAACCGGCAAAGCAGGAGGCAGAGTAGCCACTGGTTGGACGCGCTCCCATTTTTTCCATGTTTTCCAGAAATAGATACCGAGGCCAAAGAGGATCAGAACGAGTATACCGGCACTAACGCCAAAGAGGAGGTGGCGGAGGGATTTGAACTGATCGCCGCGGAGGAAGGTTTGGCGGGCCTGTAAAACTTCGAGGTAGCGATTATCAGTGGTGCCGAGTTTTTTGCTGCCGGGCAGGTAATCGCGGATTTCCTCGAGAGGCACACGCAGGTAATTCGCGTAGTCAACGAGAAAAAGCCGTGCGTAGGTGGGGTGGGTAAAACCCGAAAAGTCGTCAGCCTCGATCTGGCTCAATCGCGAAACAGAGACGCGAATGTCCTTGGCGGCTTTTTCAAGCTGTATGCCCAGCTTCTGTCGACGCGCTGAGAGACGGGCGCCGATGAAGAAATCGCCTTCAGGCTGTTGGTCATTATGTTTCAAAATGCACCCTCCTCGTTGAGATCGACAAGAATTTCGCGGTCCTTCGCACCGTCTTTGGGCCCAACAATTCCGCGTTGTTCAAGAATATCCATCACACGGGCCGCGCGTGTATAGCCTAATTTCAGACGACGTTGGAGCATGGAGGTGGAGGCGCGGTTCTCCTGGCGGATCACTTCAAGGCATCTGGTGCATAGTTCCTCATCCTCATCGCTGACCTCCTCCTCTGGGATATTGGTGCTGGTGAGCTTGTCGTGAATGCTTTTCTCGAAGTTCGGTTCAGCTTGTTTTGAAACAAACTCAACGATGCGGTGGATTTCCTCCTCGGTGACGAGCACACCTTGGGCACGGGTGTATTTCGAGGTGCCAGGGGGGAGGTAGAGCATGTCACCTTGACCGAGGAGTTTTTCGGCTCCGTTTTCATCTAGAATAACGCGGCTGTCGATTTTTGAAGCGACCTGGAATGCAATTCGGCTTGGGATATTTGCTTTGATGATACCGGTTACAACATCGGCTCGAGGCGTCTGAGTGGCCACGATCATGTGAATGCCAGCCGCGCGTGCCATTTGGGTGATGCGGGCAATGGCGCTCTCGACATCAGCCGGAGCGGTCTGCATGAGATCCGCCAACTCGTCGATAATCACGACGATGAAAGGCATGCGGTCTGGAATGATGATGTCGTCCGAGCGCGGTACTCGCACCACCGGAGCCATTGGCTCTTCATCAGCAAAGTCTTTTTCGGGAGTCTCAGGCACGTTTAAGTCTTCCACTGAAAGGGAAATATCGAAAAGCGGTTGCTGGTCGAGGGACTCCACGAGGACGGCTTCAGGGTGCACGATAGGGTTCGCATCGGCCGCATTTTCGGCATCCAGCTCAGCTTGTGATTTCGGGAGAGGACGCTCGTTAAAACCCGAGATGTTCTTCACCTTGCACTTGGCGAAAATCCGGTAGCGCTGTTCCATTTCATCCACAACCCAACGGAGCGCAAGGAGCACCTTTTTGGGATCGGTGACAACGGGAGTGATAAGGTGCGGCAGAGAATTATAAATCTGCATCTCGACGACCTTCGGATCAATCATAATGAAGCGCAGTTGTTCCGGCGAGTAGCGGAAGAGAAGGCTTGCGATGATAGAGTTAATGCAAACGCTCTTTCCGCTGCCGGTGGTTCCCGCGACGAGCAGGTGCGGCATTTTAGCGAGGTCGCCAATGATCGTGTTGCCGTAAACATCCATACCAAGCGCGAGGGGTAGTTTGGCCGAGGATTCACGCCAGACATCCTTCTCGAAAAGCTCGCGGAGCGTGACTTTCACTTTCTTCGAGTTCGCAATTTCAATACCCACGGTGTCCTTGCCCGGAATCGGTGCCAGGATATTAATTCTCTCGGCGCGGGTTGCTCTGGCGATGTCTCGCTCCAGTGCCACGATTTTGTCAACGCGGACGCCGACATCCGGGTAAACCTCGTAGCGGGTGATCGTGGGTCCTTTCGTGATCGTTCCAGGCGTCGCCTTGATGCCGAACTGCGCGAGGGTATCAATAATGAGATTCTGGTTATTCTTGAGCTCCTCGCGGTCGAGAGGTTCGCGGTCTGTTTCATCGGGGGCATCCAGCAACTCGGTGCCTGGCATGATGTAGTTCTCGAAATGCACATCGATAAGGCCGGGCGGAAACGAATCATTAGTGTCGCGGGCGGCTCGAAGTTCGGAGAGCTTCGGCTTTTTGGAGGCAGATGAGGCGGTGGCATCGATGATCTCGGGTTCCGGCAGATTGGCAGGGAAGAGTTCCAGTTCGGGTTCGGAAATTTCGAGGCCTTTTTTGCGTGCCTTTTTCTGAAGTTTGTCGGCTTTTTTCTCGAGAGCAGCCCGTTCCTCCTCGATGCGCTTATCGACTGCAAGTGTCTGTAAACGCGCCACACGACGAGCTTCGCGCCAAACCAAGAAGGCTCTCCACGCATGGCGCGCATCATGAATGGGATGGGAAGTCAAAGCGTAGAGGAGACTGATGATGTAAAGGGCGGAAAGAAGGGGAAATGAAAAGCTCCCAACAACATTATAAATTGCTTTCCGGCCGAGCCAAAGTCCAAAAAAGCCACCTGGTCCCTCAATACGGAGGTCAGATTTCCAATCGGATAAGAAGACTGATTGGAGTTGCAGGAGACAGGCACCGAGCAGGACCATAAGAAATCCCCATGCAATTTTATCACGGAGGCGGTAACCGGGTAAGAACCACTTGGCCAGTCCATAGCCGAAGGTCACCATCGCGAGCAAATAAGCCGCACCGCCGAAGAAAAAGAGAGAATAACCTGCGAGCAGGGCTCCGAGGGGTCCGCCCAAATTCGGACTGGCTCCAACGGATCTAGCTACGCTGCTGATAATCGGCGCCCAACCAGGTACCGAACGGGGATCGTAACTCGCAAGAGACGCAAAGAGGTAGACACCCGAAAATAGGAGCATCAGACCGACGACAAATGCCGGAATATTGACTGCTGTGGAGCGCTTCACCATCAGGCAAATGAGTATTGCGACTTCACTGCAAGTTTCAAGAAATCTGAGCCAGAAGCATCATTCATTTCCCTGTGGAAAAAAGCTAATGATCGATTAATCTTTCAACAATGAACGGTCAACCGGCATGCCTCCACCGCCTCCGCATTCCAGCCTGTGTAGCGGGATTGGTTGGTTGGGTTGCCTCTTCCCTCTCTGGGGAAGGCTCCCAGGCCGACTTTCAGGTTCCTGAATGTCTAGCCCACCCCGCTCCGATTGAGCTTTCCGAACGTGCGGAAAAAACAGCTGAGGCACATGCACGCTACATTCAGGCTATTTTTGAGGAGGAGACCGAAGGGCCCGACAGGGCACTTGAAAACAAGAAGCGCGTGCTGACATTGGACCCTAGCTTTTGTGATTTGGCTTTGGATGTGGCCCAACACCATCTTCGCAGGGGCGAGGAGACGGAGGCTCTTTCCATATTGAAGGATGCGGTAAAGGCCTCTCCCCGCAATCCATTGGCGCCTATTGCGCTGGCCAATATCTACCTTCGCCAACTCGAAAAGCCTGCTCTTGCTGAAAAATTTGCAGTTATCGCTCATGATATCGCGCCGGATAATTCCAGCGCCTTTGAAATTCTATGGGAGGTCTGCCGGGCAACCGGCCAGAACAAGAGAATCGAGGGGCTTTTTCAGAAGGCTCTGAAATCCGAAAATAATAATCCCACATTCTGGCTTGATCTTGCCGATCTACGCCTACGGGACACCAATCGTTCCAAGCCTCCGATCTCGCAAAGCAACCGGGAGAAAATCCTCGAGCTGGTGGATCGCGCCGCGCAAACAGGCGGTAACAATCCCGAAATCCTCTCGCGCACGGCGGATTATTACCTTGCATGCGGCGATGCGGCCAGTGCGCTGGAACTTTACAAGAAGGCTTTTGAAAGCCAGCCATCGCTTCCGGGGCTGAAGCAAAAGCTCGCTGAGTGCCACGCTCAGGCGGGCGACAATGTAGCAGCTGCGCACCTTTTGGACGAGGTCATCGCAGAAGATCCCATGAATTTGGCAGCCTACGATGCACTTGCCCGCATCCGTCTTCAACAAAACCAACTCTCAGCCGCCCTCATGAGCATGCGCCAAGCTCTCGTGGTCGCGCCGATCGATCCTCGCCGCTACGAAGACATAACGAGAATCTCCTTAAAGTCCGGCGACTATGAGACCGCCCTCCAATATGCCAGCGAGGCAGAGAAACGCTTTCCCTACCTTACTGGCTTCACTCTTCTGCGAGCGATCTCCCTCAGCCAAACCAAGCAACACGCTGCCGCTCTCATGGCCTTCGAGCGAGCGCTAATCAAATCCTCAAACTCAAATCCCGAGATGCTCGACTCTTCTTTCTTCATGAGCTACGGCGCGGCCGCAGAGCAAGCTGGGCACTATGTAAAGGCGGCCGAACTTATTAAAACAGCGATCAGCTTAGATCCCGAAAATGCAGAACCCTACAACTTCCTAGCTTACATGTGGGCAGACCGGAACGAAAACCTGGACGCCGCCGAACAACTCGTCCAGCGGGCACTGGAACTGGCCCCGCACAACGGAGCTTACGTTGACACCCTCGGCTGGGTATATTTCCAGCAGGGCCGCTACGCGGAAGCCGTGACCGAGCTGCTCCGCGCGGCCTCGCTTCTTGAAAAACCCGATCCTGTAGTTTTAGATCATATCGGCGACGCATACGAAAAACTTGGTAAAATAACAGAGGCCTTCATCTATTGGAAAAAAGCCCACGGACTGGATCCAAAAAATCCCAAACTCGCAGAAAAAATCGATCAGCATTCTTCAAAGGTCGCGAAGCAACCCGAGGCCCAGCCCTGATACCATTGCCAGCTACTTGAGTGTGGAGCGGATTTTTTCGGCAATTCCTTTGAAAACTTCTGCCGCCGCACTGCCTGGATGTGCAGCCACCGCTGGACGCCCTGTGTCGCCTGCCTCTCGCACGAGAGGCTCGATCGGAACCTCTCCCAGCAACGGAACCTGTAGCTTCGCCGCCTCGCGAGAACCTCCACCCGTGCCAAAGATGTCGTAGCGTTTTCCATCCCCCGGACATACGAAGAAGCTCATGTTTTCAACAATTCCAACCACGGGGACGTTCGTCTTCGCAAACATAGAAATGGCTTTCCGCGCGTCGATGAGGGCAACCTCCTGAGGCGTGGTGACAATGATGGCCCCGGAGAGAGCCACGGTTTGAACAATGGTAAGCTGGATATCACCGGTGCCTGGCGGGAGGTCGAGAATGAGATAATCCAGATTCCCCCAAGCGACCTGACGCAGAAATTGCTGGGTGTAGCGCGTAACCATTGGCCCGCGCAAGACAGCTGGGGATCCATCATCGAGGAGAAAACCCATCGACATCAGTGAAACTCCGTGGCGCTCGATGGGAATGATGCGGTTGTCGTCATCAGCCGTGGGGCGCTCATTGGCTCCACCGAACATGAGAGCAATACTTGGCCCGTAGATGTCGCAATCGCAAAGGCCCGTCTTGGCACCAGATTGCGAGAGAGAGAGAGCCAAGTTGGCAGCGACGGTGGATTTCCCCACACCGCCTTTTCCACTGGCCACGGCGATGACATGCCTTACGCCATCGATCTTTGCAGGGCCAATCGCTCCGGTTGTGCTGGCGGGCGCCTGCACATCGATTTTCACAGAGGCACGGCCAATTCCATACATGGCTTGAAGAGCGGATTTCGCCTCGGCGTGGATTTTTTTTGCGATCTCCGTGTCATTCGTAGAAAGCACCAACTGCACATCGACATCCGATCCATTGACCACAACATCGCGGAGCAACCCAAACGAAACGATATCACGCGAAAAGCCGGGGTATTTCACACTGCTGAGCGCCTCACGAACGGAATCCTGATTGATTGAAGACATGATTTGGATTTTGCACGGACGCGGCCCACGGGCAAGAGCTATGGATTACAAGTTGCGTCACACGCCTTAGGCAATTAGGGTTCGGGAGTCAGGGGCCATGGACTGCGGACCGGCGAACCCCGCCAGGGCAGGAATGCAGCAACGGTAGCCAGCTCCTCTTTGCCGTGGTCCTCTGACACCCCCTCCCTCCCACGCGTTCGTGGACGGTTGTTACGGAATCGCGATGCATGAAGGTTTGAGTTTTGCATCACCTCCGTTCTGGTGGATGTCTTTGGAAACTGATTTTGAGGCCTCAGTGATCGGCGTACGCGCTGGAGAAACGTCGAAAAATTGCTTCTTGAAGTGCCAAACATGAGCCAACTTCACCGGCACGTTCTGGCAAATCCGCAAAACACTCCCAAGACCCTATGAAATTTTTATTCCGCACCCTCACTCGACTTCTCGCCCTCTTTCTCTTATCGACGTGTCTATCATGGTGGTGGTTCAGCGGAGCAGACCTGGGATGGACAAAAACCTACGTGACCATTCCGGCCACAGACGAGATCACCGGGATTCAATACGAAGTGAAGCAGGAAAAATTCGTGCCCGGAGTGGACTTCGTCACAGCCGGAATCGGCTTGTCATTGGCTATTTTCGCCGCCAGTTTCCTGCTCTCGCATAAAACGTCCAAAATCCAACAGACATGAAAATCCAAGCCCTCGCACTCGCCGCCCTCCTCTCCACACACGCCTTTGCCGGTGAAGTCTCCTTCGACTTCAAAGATCCGAAAGGCGTCAACAACATCGTCTTCAAACTTGACGCCCCGCTGGAGTCTATCAGCGGCACAACCAACGGCATCAGCGGAACTATTAAGGCAGATCCAGCGAATCCCGAGAACATCGAGGGAAAAATCATCGTGGACGCCAAGACTCTCACGGTTCCGAATCCCATGATGCAGGAGCATATGCTCGGCGAAGAGTGGCTCGATACGGCGAAACACCCTGAGATCACTTTTGAGATCAAGGAGGTCTTGAATTCCAAGAAAGATGGAAACTCCGGCACGGCTGAGGTGAAGGGCCTCTTCACACTGAAAGGCGTTTCCAAGGAAGTCATCGTCCCGGTCAAAGTCACCTACCTTCCCGGTCGCCTCGCTGACCGCACAGGCGGAAAGATAGAGGGAGACCTCCTTGTCGTTCGCACAAATTTCCAAATCAACCGCGGGGACTATGGAATCAAGCAGGGTGAGAACCTCGACAAGGTCTCTGATGTGATCGACATCTCCCTCGCACTCGCGGGTGCGGCACCTAAAAAGTGAACTCGGCCTGCGGCGAGCCATTCACGCTCGAGGCCTCCGACGGCGGGGCACGCGCGGCGACTGTTCATACGCGACGGGGCCCGGTGCGGACACCGGTCTTCATGCCGGTGGGGACACAGGCCACGGTGAAAGCCATGAGCCCGGACGAGCTTCGTGGTTTGGGCACGCAGATCATTCTCGGCAATACCTACCACCTCCATGTTCGTCCGGGAGAAAAGCTCATTGCCAGCCTCGGTGGCCTGCATCGCTTCATGTCCTGGGATCGCCCAATCCTCACCGACAGCGGCGGGTTTCAAGTTTTCTCCCTCGCGAAGTTGAGGAAAATCACCGAGCAGGGCGTGCATTTCCAGAACCATCTGGATGGCACCCCGACATTCATCGGTCCCGAAAAGTCGATGGAAATCCAGCGCGATCTTGGCTCCGACATCGTGATGCTTTTCGACGAGTGTCCCCCGCACCCCTGCAGCCACGCGGATGCCTCAACGAGCCTGGATTTGACACTGCGCTGGGCACGTCGCTGCCGGGATTGGTGGGATGCACAACCCGCTGAAAACCGGCCACTGATCTTCGGCATCGTGCAAGGCTCCTCACACGCGGACTTGCGCGAAAAGAGCGCACGGGGCCTTGTGGAAATCGGCTTCGACGGCTACGCCGTCGGCGGAGTGAGCGTTGGAGAGCCTGAGAACGAGATGTTCCGCGCCATTGAAAATGCCGTTCCCTTCCTGCCGGCGGATCATCCGCGCTACGCCATGGGCCTGGGCACACCTCCGCAGATTATTGAAATGATCGCACGCGGCGTGGACATGTTCGACTGCGTGTTGCCAACCCGTCTTGCCCGCAACGGAACAGCCTTCACTGCCACAGGCACCATCAATCTCAAAAACGCACCTTTTGCGGAAGACACCACCCCGATCGAGGCCGGCTGCGCATGCCATGCCTGCCAGCACTTCACTCGCGCCTACCTGCGACACCTTGTGAAAGCAGAAGAAATCCTCGGCCTGCGGCTGATATCCATCCACAACCTTCACTTCTACCTCAACCTGACGCGCCAAGCGCGGGAACATATCCTGAAAGGAACATTCCAAGCATTTCGCGAACAATTCGTGGCTGGCTATCAGACTCGGCAAGAGCACCAAGTGTGATCGGGTTGGACTGACCTCCCCTCAGCGCCAGAAGGCTTTTACAAATGCCCACCACACTTTGTAGCGGGGCACTTTCACCCCGACACCGAGTGGATGTTGCGCGATTAGGGCAAGGGTTTGCTTAGCGAGATCGAGTGGCAGGGCACAGGATGCACGGAGGGCGCGTGGTTGGATGGCGGCGGTATATTCGGCCGCGGATTGCAGCAACTCGGTGACATGCTGCATTTCCACATAAAAACGCTCGTCGGGAATGTAAATGCGGCCGTTATCGGCATCCGAGCGGCGATCTCTCAGAATGTTGACAAGCTGCAATGCCTGACCGAAGCGGCGGGCAAGCGGCAGCATTTCCTCCAGCGGCTTGGTGGAATAATCTGGCACGTGTTTGAAGCAAAGCTGCGTCCAAAATTCGCCCACACTGCCAGCAACGAGATATGTGTATTCTTCCAGTTCCTCGGGATTCAGCGGCGCGGCAGGCGTCTCGGCGAAGGGAGCAGCAAAACGCTCCACATCGAAAATCTGGCCCTGAAGAATGATGCGCCACTGGGCAATGATTTCATCGCGCTCAGGAAGTGTTTTTAAAGCCTCAATCAGTCGCGGCAGGATCTGTAGCAACTCACGCTCGGAGCCGCCTAGGCCGAGGTCGGGAGACTTCTGCGGATAAAAATCAGGCAGTCCGCGCAGAAGTGCGAGGCGTTGAAAATCCGGCGAAGACGAGGCATCGGCGATGGTGTCCGAAGCCCGCGCCAGCATATAGGCGAGAGAAAGAGCGGGGCGGAGCTGCGCCGGCAAAATGCGCAAAGAAAGCTGAAACGAGCGAGCGACCCGCTTCAGCAAGTTCTCAAAGGCGTATGTGTCCAGCACTGTCAGAGTGAGTGGACGCACAGAAGATTCTTTTTGAGTCACAGCCAGCTGCAGTAGGTCTCGGCCAATGCACTCGAGACTTCGTTAATACGCGCCTGCGTTTGGTCGAGATATTGATGGAGCCCTGATTGAAAAATACTGTCGACCGTCGTGTAGTCGAGATTCGATCGCAGCATTCCAGAAAGCCTCTCGGCCTCGTTGCTGAAATGTCCGCGCTCGCTGCCCGAAATACTATGAAGAGCTTGGTCAAGTGCATCGACACTGAACCGGATCGACCGCGGAAAGCTAGCATGGAGAATCAAAAAGCCAGCAACCTCCCAGCTAGTGACGCGACCGTGAAAGAGCTTCAGGTATGCCTCCATCGCGCTGCAGGAGCGAAGAACGGCCATCCACTGCGTGATGTCAACATTGCCTCCCACTCGTTCACCACTTGGGAGCAGAACATGGTATTTGAAATCCAGCACGCGTGATGTCGCATCCGCCCGCTCAAGATATTTTCCAGCCTGCAGGAAATGCCATCCCTCACCATGCGTCATTGTTGCGTCGGTGATACCCTGAAAGGAATGCAATTGATCAACCAAGCTTCGATAGAAGCCGATGGGGCTTTCACGAAAGGCCACACGGGCGGCAGGACTTTGGAGGTGGAGATAAAGACGGTTTAACTGCTCCCACATCTCGCTGGATATCTGCTCACGCACGGTACGTGCATTCTCGCGGGCGAACGTCACCGAAGATAAAATCGAGCTGGGATTCGCTTTTTCGAAAGTGACAAATTCCATGACCGTGTCGCCATTCAATTCCCCGTGCTGGGAGTGGAAAAGCTCCTGCTCAGCCAAAGTTGAAAGTATGGGGCGCCAGAGATTATTGGCACCATTAGCACTCTGATCCTCGGAATCGAGCACCAGTTGGATATTTACATCCAAGATTCGCGCGCTGGACTCTGCCCGCTCAACATAACGGCTTAGCCAGAAGCAGGAATCGGCAACGCGGCTTAGCATGGGGCCTCCATTTCGTCTAAAACCCATGTATCTTTACTTCCGCCGCCCTGCGAGGAGTTGACGACCAGCGAACCCTTGCGCATAGCGACACGCGTGAGCCCACCCGGCACAATCGTTGTTTTTTCACCCATGAGAATATAAGGCCTCAGGTCAATGTGTCGGCCTTCAAACTTTCCATCGAAATAGCAGGGTGAACGAGAGAGGCTGATGACCGGCTGCGCGATGTACCCACGAGGGTCGGCTGTAATCGCGGCGCGGAACTTTTCGATCTCCTCTCGACTGGCGTTTGGACCGATCATCATTCCATAGCCGCCACTCTCGTTTGCGGCTTTCACGACAAGATTCTCAAGATTTTCCAAAATGAACTTTCTGTCGGAATCAACTGCGGAAAGGTAGGTCTCGACGTTCGGCAGGACGGGATCCTCGCCGAGGTAGAACTTGATCATCGCCGGCACGTAGTAGTAGGTCACCTTGTCGTCAGCGACGCCGGTGCCGAGGGCATTGCAGAGGTTCACATTGCCTTCACGATAGGCGTTCACGATGCCGGGAACGCCGAGAACGGAGTCCTTTCGAAAGACAGTGGGATCCAAAAAATCATCGTCAATGCGGCGATAGATGACATCGACTTTTTTCAGACCCTTAGTGGTTTTCATGTAAACGCAGGCGTCCTTCACCACGAGATCCTGGCTTACCACGATTTCGATACCCATCGAGCGCGCGAGGAACGAATGCTCAAAATAGGCGGAATTGTAAATGCCCGGGGTGAGCACCACCACAGTCGGATCGGGGTTTCCCTGCGGAGCCACATAGCGGAGCACTTCAAGGAGCTCTTGGGGATAGTGGTCCACGGAACGCACTGAGTAATGGCTGAAAAGTTTCGGAAATACTCGCTTCATCGCCTGACGGTTTTCAAGAAGGTAGGAAACGCCAGAAGGGCAGCGGCCGTTGTCTTCAAGAACCATATAAGTACCGTCGGCTCCCCTGATCAGATCAGAGCCACAGATATGGATATAAATGTCGTGAGGCACATCAAGCCCGACCAATTCAGGGCGGTAGTGTTTGGCCGTGCGAATGATCTCCAGTGGGATCACGCCTTCCTTCACAATCCGTTGATCGTGGTAGATGTCGTGCAAAAAGAGGTTGAGTGCGCGCAGACGCTGCTCCAAGCCTAGTTCGAGCAAGCGCCACTCGTGGGCCGGAATGATGCGAGGCACAAGATCGAACGGCATGATCCGCTCCGTTCCCTCATCGCCACTGTAAACAGTGAAGGTGATGCCTTGGTTGAGGTAGGTTTTTTCTGCGAGTGCCCGCTTGGGCTCGAACAAAGCGACGTCCATTTCCGAGAAACGCTCAAGAATTTTTGAGTAGTGAGGGCGAACCTGGCCATCCGCCTCAAACATCTCATCAAAAAAACTCCCTGTTTCGTATGTGCCAAAAAATCCCTTCATCCTGCTAGGAAGAATTGTGCATCAAGCCGCTAGAGGAAAGCGAAAAAATCACCGTCCAGAGTAATAGAGCGGATCTTGATTGTAGGGTGACTGCACGCTTGAAAATTTCGGGTACACAAATCGGGAGACTGTGGAATTGGCCCTTGTCACGCCCCTCACTTTAGTGAGACCCTTTCCGCGAAGAAAGACGAGCGAAGCAGCGAGCAATCCACTTCCAACGCCGCGATTCCGATATTCGTGAAGAATCATCGGACCGCTTAGCAGATGATTTCCAGCCTCGGGGTTTGGATCCACGAGCGAAGCCCCAATCACACGCTGACCATGTAGCGCGACGATACAGGAGGGATCAGGCCTGTCGAAAGCTTCTTCCACATATCGACCCATCCCCTCTTCAAGCCTGCGGCTGATATCGCCCCAGGCCGTATCCATAGCAAAAGCAGCGAGCAAAACTTTGAGCGCCGTCTCCTCCTCACCTTTTTCTGCAGGCCGCAGAATGAGGGGTGGAACGGATGGCACAGGCAATTCCAGAGAGGCAAGCTCCCATTCAAAACAAATCCAGGAAATCATTTCAGCATGTCTTCAAAGCAAGACCGGAAGAGGCGTTCAGTGGCGCTGAACAATCCGGCCGCAGGACCATACATACCCTCGAAGCGCATAGCAAAGATGTGCCAAGTCGGGAAATGCAGGATCAATGGACCCTTGTCTATCCCACAGAAATGAGCGTTAGGTCAATGAAAAACCCCCTTTGTGCAATAGAAAAAAACAAATTTCCAAGATTAGACAAATAAGGAACCTTCCGCTAAATTGGTTGGCTCAAACGCAAAAACAATGATCGACTCCATCGTATCTGCACTCGGCGACAAAGCCGAGTACCTTCTCAAGCACACCTCCAAGACAATCTCCAAAGACGCTCTCCAACTACCAGGACCAGACTTCGTGGATCGTATATTCACACAAACAGATCGCAATCAACGTGTAATAAACAATATACATCGCATATATAACACCGGCCGCCTAGCTGGTACGGGCTATCTCTCGATTCTCCCAGTTGATCAAGGCATCGAGCACTCAGCCGGCGCCAGCTTCGCTAAAAACCCCGCTTATTTTGATCCAGAGAATATTGTGAACTTAGCTATAGAAGGCGGCTGTAACGCAGTCTGCTCGACATTTGGCGTACTTGGTACAGTCTCCCGCAAATATGCACACAAGATTCCGTTTCTCGTTAAAATCAACCATAACGAACTCCTCACCTACCCGAACGCCTTCAAAGAAATTCTGTTCGGCAAAGTGAAGACTGCATCCGACATGGGAGCGGCAGCCATTGGCGCCACGATTTACTTCGGCTCGGATGACGCCCACCGCGAAATCGTGGAGGTCGCAGAGGCCTTCGCTCTTGCCCATGAACTCGGCATGGCAACCGTCCTGTGGTGCTACCTCCGCAATCCAGCCTTCAAAGTTAAAGGTGACAAAGACTACCATTTCTCGGCAGACCTCACCGGCCAAGCAAACCACCTCGGCTGCACGATCCAGGCCGACATCATCAAACAGAAGCTTCCTGAAAATAATGGCGGCTTCAAAGCCCTGAACTCCGGCGGTTCCAGCTATGGCAAACTCGACGAGCGCATCTATACCGAGCTAACCAGTGAGCACCCGATCGACCTCTGCCGCTATCAAGTGGCGAATTGCTACATGGGCCGTGCGGGACTTATCAACAGCGGTGGAGCAAGCGGCAAGAACGACTTCAACGAAGCCACCTACACAGCAGTAGTGAACAAGCGAGCCGGCGGCAGCGGGCTCATCTCTGGCCGAAAGGCCTTCCAGCGTCCGATGGACGAAGGAGCCAAGCTTCTCCACTCCATTCAGGACGTTTACCTCTGCAAAGACGTCACGATTGCCTGATCGCCCGAAATTCAAAGAAAGAGGCCGCGATGGGGATTTCAATCTCAAATCGCGGCCGATTTTTTGAGTATGGAAAATGGGGGCAGCCGGATTCGAACCGACAACCAAGCGGTTATGAGCCGCCTGCTCTAACCGTTGAGCTATGCCCCCGTGTGCTACGAGCGATTTCTAGTATGCCTAGTTTTTGGTTGTCGGCAAGCCTTGAGAGGAAGAGAATCCCTCGACTTATGACACTCCAAGGAAAAACAGCGATAGTCACCGGAGGTAATAGCGGCATCGGCCTCTCAATCGTTATCGAACTGGCAAAACAAGGCGCAAACATAGTTATCGATTATGTCGTCCATCCCGAAACCGCAGTGGCTCTCGAGCAGCAAGTTCTCGCCCTTGGCAATAAAGCTATTCATGTGCAGGCTGATGTGAGTAAAATTGACGACCTTAAAAAACTTGTTAACGCTGCCGTTTCAAATTTCGGGCGTCTCGACATCATTGTGAACAATGCCGGCATAGAGACCCGAACCTCCGTACTCGAAACAAACGAAGAGCAATACCAGCGCGTTCTCGATATCAATCTGAAGAGCGCATTCTTCGGCACTCAAATTGCCGCCAAGCAAATGATCGCGCAAGGCGGTGGCGGACGCATCATCAACGTCACCTCAGTTCACGAAGATTGGCCGATGCCTGGCAATACCGCCTACTGTGTCTCAAAGGGTGGAATGCGAATGCTGACCCGCACGGCTGGCCTTGAGCTCGCACCGCACAATATCCTTGTCACAGCCGTCGGTCCCGGAGCCGTGGCAACACCGATCAACGCCTCCACGATGAAAAATCCCTCATTGCTGAAAAAACTCGACGATGCGATCCCACTCGGCCGCATGGCTAAGCCAGAGGAAATCGCCAGCGTCGTTGCCTTCCTTGCCGGGGAGGGAGCCAGCTACCTCACCGCCAGCACAATCTTTGCAGATGGAGGAATAATGCACTCAAGCCCAGGACTTTAATAAAATATAGAGTTATACATAGCTGCATTCTGGAAAAAAAGGACTTGATCCCGATTGAGGACGCCCCCATTTTTAAAGCTCCAGAGACGATGCCCGCCAACCACAGAAATTCCGTTGAAATCTTGATCCACTGTCCTGGATCACATGGAGCTATTGCGGACCAAGTTCACAGTCAAGCCGTTGCACTACATAAACTTGGAGTAAAAATTCTTTTGCTTTGCAGCCCTAATTATCTACGCACACGCTTAGTAGACTATCCCAACCTGCCCTGCATGAACGAGGGAGCAACACAGGAAAGTGGTTTGTTTTCCAGAAAAGCGGCAAAAGCAAAACAAACAATTATCAATCAATGGATTTTTGCATGGCAAGTTTACTCCAAAAGGCCATTGATCGCGCTCACAGGCAGCCACACGGACACTCAGTCAGGCCTCTGGATCTGGCCACATATCATTCTATCTCGTTTTTTTCGTGTGATTTACTCAACAAATCTTCATTTCTCGGCTCGCGACCATGCCTTTGGACCCAAGTGGTGGACTTCCCTGTGTGCGCGGCTTTCTTTCAGCCCGTTCAAAATTGCCGTAGCTCACAAACGCCTGTCCGGTAGCACTCAATTGCCGCGCCATATCCATTCGGTCGAAGTTCCCCTAGGCCCTCAATTCACCAAAGTGATCTATGAAAACCCCAAGACCATTCGCGCCGGCTGGAAAGTTCCTCGCGGTAAAAAAGTCTTTCTTGCATTCGGAACCATTAGAAACCACAAGAATATTGATCTCGCCATTCGCGCCCTGAATGACAATCCGGACGTCCACCTCGTGATTATAGGCAGTGTTTCATCCCACAAGGACAAGCCTCTGAAGCACTACCAGATGCTTGCCGACGATCTGGGACTGTCGAAGCGGGTTCATATTTCCGATGAATTCGTAGGAGATGAGAAACGCCTCAGCTACTTCCAAGCAGCAGACTTTATCCTCCTCACCTATGCTGGATCCTTTCATTCTCAAACGGCCACGCTGACCACGGCCGTCAATGCCCGCCGCCGGGTACTGGCTTCAAGTGGCACCAGCCCAATGCAGGATCTCGTCAGACACTTCGGACTTGGCGTCTATGTGGAACCGGATTCGAGCGATGCCGTGGCGGATGGCATGGCCACGCTCCTGCATGGTAAACTTCCCGATCCCGACTGGGAAGGTTACGAAGCCCATGCGACTTGGGAAACAAATGTGATGCGCCTCCTTCAGGCCACATCAGACCACCTCAGCGGCAAAACTCCAGAAAAAAGACAATTTGAAAACATTGATGATGAGGGGCTTGAAATTCCTGAACTGCTAAACGCCCGTCGGCTGCATCATCAAAAAACTCCATCTCCAAAAAAGCGCATAGCAACAGCAAAAAAAACCCTCGGCCAAGAAAAACCGAGCATAGACAACTTGGAGAAGCAAGCCAGTGAAAACGTCAACGTCCATGCTACTCAAAATGAGCGCAAGTCGCATCCTGTCTTTCCGGGATTCGATTTACTAGATACATCAAAGCAGCAATCCGCAATAGAACCAGCGCCAACGAACTCCCACAAACCGACGCTTGCCAAATCACTAGCGACGAAATCCTCCAGTCACAAACTGCTCGGGAATGAGGTCGCGAGTGCCGAGTGATTTCTGATCGAGGATGGCTCCGAAAAACGTGTTGGATCCAGAATTAAAAAACGATCCAGACGGAGTGAGGAAAAAATCCACCCTTGGAGCGCGGTTGGTTAAAATCATTCAGATTATTGTCACCATAGGCCTACTCTGGTGGCTCCTGCACGATCCGGCGCGCCGTACCGACATGTCGGAGGCCATCGCGCGGGCCGATGTCTGGTGGCTCCTTGCAGCGATGCTATCAGCCGGGGCCTGCGAGTTTTTCGGCATCATCCGCTGGCAGCTTTTCTTAAAAATGCTGCACCTCCAGATCCCGCTTACCGAGACAACACGCCTTTTTTTCATCGGCGCATTTTTTAATCAGTTCCTCCCCGGCACCACAGGAGGAGATGTGGTGAGAGTTGTGTATCTTATGAGAGAACACCCCGAATACCGCACAGCAGGGCTTCTCAGCGTCGCGGTAGACCGCCTTCTCGCCATGCTTCTGCTCGTAGCCATGGGCCTTGCCTTTGCCTGGGGTCGTGCAGAGTGGTTCGCCCAGAGCCTGAGAGTTGGCAACGCGATGAAAATCTTTGCCATCATCCTTTTCACCATGGCACTTGGCTTGGCGGCATCCTTCGTGCTCACTAAACGCCATATGGTAGAGCGCCTCCCCGCCGGAATGCCTTTTCGCGACGCCATCCTGAAGCTCTCCAATCTCTGGCAACTCTGTATTGAAAATCGGCGTGATGCCTTGCTTGGCGCGTTCTACACGATCCCCATGCTGCTGACATTTTTTGCAGCTTTCTATTTTGTAGCGCGCGCCTTCACACCTAATGTGGATTTTTTGGACATGATGTCGATCATGCCCCTCGTAACAGCCGTTTCCTCGCTCCCAATCAGCCTCAATGGCATCGGCGTTCGTGAGGCGCTTCTCGATGAACTCCTGCATGAACTCTGCGGCGTTGCAAAGGGCACCGGCATGCTGGTCTCTATAACCGGCATGATCGTTTACCTGCTTTGGGGTCTCCCAGGCGGATGGTTCTACCTCTCACGCAAACGCTGCGAAAAAACAACATCCCCATGAACGCGCCATGGTTCTCCTTCAGCGTGCAGGATTTTTCTTACGCCTTCCTCAGTGTGCTTCTCGAGGGTGTGCCATTCATACTGCTCGGCACACTGCTCTCCGGCTTGATCGACCAATTCCTTCCCGCCCGTCTGATGACGCGACTCCTTCCTCGAAACGCATTCGCCGCAGTATGCCTCGGCGGCGTGCTCGGAATTGTTTTTCCCATGTGCGAATGCGGCATTGTGCCAGTTATACGCCGCCTCATAGCCAAGGGCCTACCCGTCTCAAGCGCGGTCGCCTATATGCTGGCAGCGCCCATCGTGAATCCTATCACCGCCTTCAGCACCTATGCCGCATTCCGTGGACAGGGTGCGGCGGAATTTACCTCTCTGCGACTCGGGCTCGGATTCTTTGTCGCCGTACTCGCCGGCCTCGCCGTGCTAAACCTACCAATTGGAGCGGTTTTGAAAAAAACCATTCTTGAGTCGGTGACACTCTCCTGTCCTACGGGAGATGGTGGCCCATCCCCCCGAGCTTTCCTTCGCAGGCTGGTCAGCGCGATGGAGGCCGGTGTGCGGGATTTTCTGGATGTGATGGTTTATTTTATCCTCGGTGTTGGAGTCGCATCACTTTTCAGCACGGCGGTGAATCAGGAACTTTTCCTGCCACTTTCACTCGATGACCGCTTGGCAATTCCAGCGATGATGACGCTCGCCGGAATCCTGTCCCTGTGCAGCTCCTCGGATGCGTTTATCGCGGCCACATTCGTCTCCTTTCCTGCGGTTGCGAAACTCGCTTTTCTAGTGTTCGGTCCCATGATGGATCTCAAATTGGCATTCATATACAGCGCCGTCTTCACCCGAAAGTTTGTCGCCGCGCTGGCCATCGGGCTTTTCGTCATGATCGGCCTACTCTGCCTGAGGCTTGCCATTGTCCTACCATGACTGGCATCCTTTCACGATTTGCAGCATCCGGCGTCCTCATGGTCTGGGGCATCGTGCTGAGCTACTTTTACCTCTCGAATCGCATCGCCTCCTATCTGCACCCCGCCTTTCAAATTTATACGGCTATCTCAGGAGGCGTGCTGCTACTGCTTTCTTTGGCCCTGCTGCTGACCATTCCCGCCGAGTCGGCAAAACATGGTCTTACACGTATGGAAATTTTCCCATTTCTCTTGCTCACGATCCCTCTCCTCGCCGCGACAAAGCTCTCACCGAGCAACTTCGGAGCGACCGCCGTGATGAATCGCGGCATGGTGGACAACATCGCCGACCTGCCAGGTTTTTCCCCTCCACTGGACCCTGCTCTGCCTAACGCCGAAGGCTCCGTGAAGGAGGGAACCATGATGGACCCTTCGCTCTACCTTAAAAAAAATGCCGATGGTTACATTGTGGCTGAAGCCATCGATCTGCTTTACGCGGCGGGTGAACCAACAATGCGCGAGGACTTCGAAAACAAGCAGGTCGAAGTCACCGGCCAGTTCCTGCCCGCCCTCACGGGAAATCCAAACGGCGACCGTTTCAATCTGACACGCCTTTTTGTCATGTGCTGTGCCGCAGATGCACGCCCAGTCGCGATCAGCGTCCAAACCAACCCCGCCATCGACCTGCCGAAGATGACTTGGGTGAAAGTGCGCGGCAAAGCCAGTTTCCCCGTCGAAGGCGGCAGGCACATGCCGGTTATCATTGCCGAATCAACCACCGAAACCGACGCTCCCGAAGAATCTTTCCTCTATTGAAATGAAACGCCTCCTTGCTCCACTCGCCATCCTTCTCTTCGCCACAATCTCAATCGCCCGCGCCGAAATGCAGGGAGCCTGGATTTCCTCCGTTCACAACATCAACTTTCCCTCACGAGAGGGGCTCAGTGTGGACGAACAAAAAGCCCAAGCCGTGCACCTTCTAGATGCCGCGAAAGGCGCGGGACTCAATGCCGTTCTTCTACAGGTACGTCCCGAAAGCGATGCTCTCTATGCCTCTCCACTCGAGCCCTGGAGCCGATTTCTCACCGGCACGCAGGGACAGTCGCCCGGCTACGATCCGCTGGCTTTTTTCATCGGCGAAGCCCGCAAGCGGGGCCTTGAGGTCCACGCCTGGATCAACCCCTACCGCGCCGCCGCGAATGTCTCGCACCCTCGCACGGCAGGACATATCAGCCGACGCTTTCCCAATTATGCCTACCGAATCGGCACAGTGCTCTACATGGATCCCGGCGCACCCGAAGTCCGTCGCCACATAAATGACGTCGTGCGCGATCTCGCAACCCGCTACGACATCGCCGGCATCCACCTCGATGATTATTTCTACCCTTACCCAACCGAGAAAGGCGGTCTCCCAAACTTCCCTGATGAAAAAACCTACGCTGCGTACCGCGCGGCGGGAGGTAATCTGACGAAAGCCAATTGGCGCCGCGAAAATGTCAACACACTCATCCGCGAACTGAGACAAACCGTCCACTCCACACGCCCCGGACTCCAATTCGGTGTCAGCCCCTTCGGCATATACACCAATGGTGCCCCGGCGGATGTCAAAGTAGGCGTTGATCAATACAACCAACTTTTTGCTGACCCCGTTGCGTGGATTAAAAATGGCTGGGTGGACTATCTCGCGCCGCAACTCTATTGGCGCGAAGGTGGCGCCCAGAGTTTCTCCTCGCTCCTCCGCTGGTGGAGAAGCCCTGCGGTCAACCCAAGGGGAGTGCCCATTATCCCAGGCATAGCTATCGACCGCCTCACCTCCCATGGCTGGAGCGCCGATGAAATCAACCGCCAGCTCAGTCTCGAAAAAAACATCGCCCCGCGCCCGCGTGGCGGATTTCTCCTCTGGAATATCGGAGCCGTCTCCAAGAACACTAAAGGCGTTCTGACCGCGATCAGACCAAACTGATGCGCTGTTTGCCGGCTCAAAGTATCTCTTCCCATTTCCGTATATTTCACTCTTAATCTCGCCATGCTAAAAAGTTTCTTCGCTTCCCTCGGAGGCCGCATTCTCTCGATCATTGTTCTCGCAATCTTCCTCACACTGGGCGCGAGCCTTATTGTAATTCATTATCGGTATTTGAGTTTCTCCAAAGCTGACACCGAAAAGGAACTCAGAAACCTCCTGATCCAAGCTGAGAGCACGACCGACTCGATCGGCAACCTCGCCGAATCCGGCGCTTTTAATTATCCCGAACTTGCCCGCGAACTCGAAGCAAAGGGCAAGGAAAACTACCGTGACACCACTTTTTATAAAACTGTTCCTGTCGTAGCTGCGTGGGAAGCAATCAGAAAAACTATCGAGGGAACTCAAACCAAGTTCCGCATCGTGCGCGATAATGCCCGCAACAAGGAAAATCTGCCGCGAACAGAACTCGAACGCAGACTTTTGGATGCCGTGAACAAGGATGGCAAACCAGAGATTTTCATCGAAGACAAGCAAGCCGGCGTTTTTGCCTATGCACGACCGGTCATAATGTCGGAGAGTTGCATGGCCTGCCATGGCAACCCTGCAAACAGTCGCACCGGAAATGGCAAGGATGTACTCGGCTTCCAAATGGAAGGCTGGAAAGCCGGAGACCGCCAAGGTGCTTATATTCTCACCGTTCCTCTGGACGATGTCTACGGCCCAACCGAAAGAATGATGATCGAAGTCACGGAGTGGACGATCCCGGCGGGACTCCTCGTATTGATCGGAGCAGTTGGTTTCGTTTCCCGAATTAACAAGCGCCTCAACCAAACAACCGACCATCTTGAAAGCGGATCCCAGCAGCTTGCGGC
>JBIJCR010000016.1:0-29236 GCA_044344595.1 Terrimicrobiaceae bacterium | reverse complement strand
GATCTTTGAGACAAGGGCCTTGTAGTGTCTGTTCAGCATCTGGGGGGAATTCCCAGCAAGCTCGGCGGTCAAGGCTGCGTTGCGGTGCAAAGCCAGATGATAGGAACAGAATGAATGTCGGAGGGCATTTTGCTTGGTTTCCAACCCCACGACTTTTTGTCTTTTCTTGGGTATGGCTTTGATTTTGCACAGAGGCAGAATTTTGCCATCCGGACTTGCAAATTCCTTCAGCCACTGGGCCAGAACATCGGGAATATCGAGGGTTCTGCCTGTGCTTGTTTTGGTAATTTCAGGTCCCATGCGGATCATTTTTTCATCAAACAGAACATCCCGCATGGAGAGTCGTTCCGCTTCCGCTCTCCGTGATCCGCCAAAGGCCATCAAAGCGATGTAGGGCAAGTAGCGTTTGTCGTGTGCGATGAAGAGGCGGCAGAGTTCGTCAGGCGTGTAGAATTCAGGTGTCTTTGAACGCAACTTGCCGAAGTCCGCCTCGATTTCAGAGTGCTCCTGCGAGATGAACCTCTGCTTCCTGGCGAAGCGCAGAATGGCTGCAAGCGATCCAAAGAGATTGTATTTGGTTCGATCCGTGTAGGGCGACTTGCTGAGAAAATTTAAATATTCCTCATTGGAAATCGTATCGATCAGCTGCTTGCTGAATGCCTTTTCCCAAAAGTTTCGGTGGTGGCGAAGGGTCTGATAATATCGCGTGCTGAGCTTCTTGGACTGGCACCTTTGATAAAGCAAGTCCCACACTTCGCTAAAGGTTTTGGGATGTTTGGTCGTGTACTCGTGGCATTTTAAATAAAAATCCACAGCAACGTGCATGGGGATTTTGCCAAGTTTTCGTCGGCATTCCATCAGGTAGATTGCGTCTTCGCTGTTGAGCGCTGTGGCTGCGCCTTCTGATGCGGCAAGGCTCTTAACGACTCGCTCGGCCTCGGCGAGCGCGGCTGTTTCATCGTTGTAGGATCGGCGGAATGTGCGCTTGCCAACTTTCCACGAAAGACGATGCGAGGTGTATTTGCCGCGCACCATTTTGACAACGCGCACGCGGGAGAGACCGGCTTGCAAAAACGTATCGGGGCCCTCGGAAGTGAGAGCGATTTTCATCTCACCTCCCTTGTTTTTTGTCCCAACTTTTGTCCAGAAAATTGGGACAAAACAGTGTATCGGGTGTAATAACCTTGTGCAAATTTGTTCAAGGCTACGGGTGAAGACCCGTATTTTATGTAGGAAAAAGTGTTATTTGCACCAGTTTGTCCCGAACAAAAAAATGCGGAGCCTACGGGGCTCGAACCCGCAACCTCTGCCGTGACAGGGCAGCGCTCTGACCGATTGAGCTAAGGCTCCTTTAAGAGGCATGCTAAACTAGGGAGCTGGAGACGGACACGCAAGAGTTTATTTAAAAAAAAATCAGTGGCGGAGTCGTCGGATAGTTTCTCGCACGGCATTGTAAGCAGATTCAATTTCTGCGCGGAGTTGAATGCCTGAGATGGTCAGGGAGCCGAAGGCCTCGGCTGTCGTGCGCTCCATGCGGTCGTTTGTTGCCACCGTGACCTCGTAGTCCGTGGCATACTTTGCGGCCAAGCGCTCGATGATGGAGTCGGCTGTCTGTCCTGATTTAGAATAAAAAACGGCAATGCCGTTCGTGGTGCCGTCGCTCGCTGCCTTCGTCCCAGTTCCATCAAAAACCACGGCTATTGTCCAATCTGAGTTGTCCTGGAGCCCATTGAGTTTTCGAATGAGTTCCTCCCTTGCGGCTGCGGTGTTGCGCCTGTGCAGCGAGGCAAGGTCTTCCCAGTCGAAAATCATGCTGTGCCCGTCAACGAGCAGGATTTTTTGTTTCATGGCATTTCGTGAAATCCTACGCGCGATCCGTGAAGCCGAAAACGGATTTTTGAATAAACGACATAGTCTCTGTTGACTCCACAAGGCAAGGCGAGCGCACGATTGGAAGCGGGAGCCTGCAAATTCAGTGACGGAAATAAATGCTCATAGAAGTGTGTGTTCAAAATGTCGTCTTGGCTTCCCCGTTTTAGAACGCCTATCCTGCTGCCCATGGTCACCAAATTTCTTCATACTCGCTACCGGGTCACCGATCTTGAAAAAACAGTCCATTTCTACCGCGAGGTTTTCGGACTCGAAGAGGTTAGTCGCAAGAAAAGTGAACGTGGTTCGGAGTTGGTTTTTTTGAAGGTGCCCGGCAGCGAGGTGCTTATAGAAATTTGCAAATACGACGCAAGTGGTCCTGTCGTGGTTGGTCCGGATCTCACTCATCTGGCCTTTCAGGTGGAGGATATGGAAGCCTTTGCAAAACATGCGGCCGCTTTGGGATATCCGCTCAGCGATGGACCTCACAAGACATCCAGTGGGTCGGTGCTTGCTTTTGTCGATGCGCCGGATGGCTACGAAGTCGAGCTGATTCAGCCCGCAAGTTGAGCTTGCCGACTTCAGTTGGTCTCGATCATCTCGAGGAAGCTGATTTTTCCGGCATCGAGCTTCAGTAGCGGCACAGACTGGGTGCGTGCAAGTTCGGGATCGGTGGTGATGTTGCCAGTCAGGCCAGGGAATGCTTGTGTTGTGGCCAAGGCCTCCCGGAGTTTTTCAGGTTCCGTGGAATTAGCCCTGCGAATGGCATCTGCTAACACTACCAATGCATCGTATCCCATGGCAGCAGAAGCAGAGGGAGGGTTGCCATTTTTGCGCTCGTAGACTTCAAGAAAGAGCTGAACCGCATCTGAGGGGGCATCAGGGTTGAAGCGTCCCGGGAAATACGTGTTATTTCCGGAGTCGCCAACCATGGAGGGGAACTCCAGCGAGTCCCAATTCGCAGTTCCGAGAAATGGCATGGTGAGTCCGAGTTCACGAGCTTTCCGAAGGATTGGAGCGGCCTGATCTGCCGGGAGCGGAAGGAAAACAACGTCAGGATTCTTCTTTTTTACAGTCTGTAGATGCTTGGTGAAGTCCACTGTGCCTGTGGTAAATGGCTCGCCTTCGATGCGGGCCTCTGGCTTGCGCTTGAATTGCTTTCCGAAAGACAGCGCCAGAGATTTTGAGAATTCATCGGCAGAGTCATAGATGACGAGCGCCCGCTTGGCCCCAATTGTCGCCGCGAACTTTGCCATGATCCGGCCAGAGTGGAAATCCGTCTGGCAGATGCGAAAAATCCATGGCTCGCGCGATGGGATGCCCGGCATGGTGGAGCCGAGTGCCATCATTGGAATTTTCATTTCATCCGCAGCCATTGCCGCTTCTGCGCTGCCTGCTGAAAGGCCTCCGATCAGTGCAACGGCTTTGTCTTCACGCACGAGATCGCGGGCGGCTTTTTCGGCACGTGCAGGCTCTGCGCGTGTGTCGCGCACGACGAGGCGGAGCAAATGGCCCATGACGCCTCCTCCGGCATTGACCTCCTTGGCGGCTATGGTCAGGCCGTTAAGCACTTCGTTTGCACTCCCCTGTCCAAGGCCTTTCAATGGAAGAAATACACCGACATTAATGACCGGGAACGGAGTGGGCGTCGCGACAGGCGTTGGCTCCGGGGGGGGAGCAGGTTGAGGTGCGGAGGGTTTTTTGCAACCGACAAACAAAAGCAGCATTGCACCCAGCAGGGCTATGGAGAAACGGCTCATCTTCCCCTATATAAAAACAACGAGGCTCGAAGCGCAACACTGCCATTCACGGACATCGCGAATCTTGTCGCCGCGAACAAGGCGAGTTAGTTTCCACTCAAATGAGGATTATCGTTACCGGTTTGATCGGGCAGTATGCGTTTGGAGGGGTCACATGGGATTACATTCAGTACGCACTCGGCTTTCGAGCCTTGGGGCATGATGTCTGGTATCTTGAAGACACCGGAGCGTGGGCCTACGACCCTGTGAAGATGGAGCCGAGCGCCGATTGTTCTCACAACACTGCCTATTTGGCTCGAGTCATGGAGCAGTTTGGCATGGGTGACCGCTGGATTTACCGGAATGTCGCAGATGAGAAGTGCCACGGCGTCGCCAGCGCTGCCGAAGCGGAAAAAATCATCTCCTCGGCAGATGTCCTGGCCAACGTTTCTGGCGCCTGCTGGCTGCGCGATGAAACCTCGCGTATTCCGTTGAAACTTTTTTTGGATGGCGATCCCATGTTCACTCAAATCGGCTTGGCAGCGGATCCCGCCTCCGAATACGCCAAACGGGTTGCCGCACACGAACGCCACTATTCTTTTGGTATGAATATCGGCAAGGCGGGCTGCGAAGTCCCGACGGCGGGTTTCCAATGGCGCCCTACTGTGCAACCGATCGCGCTCGAGTATTGGAGGGATTTTGATTCTTCGACAAAAGACGCCCACATCGCCAGCGGGGTTTGGACCACCGTTATGAATTGGGCCAGCTATGCTCCCAAGGATTACAATGGCCAAAAATACGGGCAGAAGGATATCGAGTTTGAGCGCTTCCTTGAACTGCCAGGCATGACGAAGGAAAAATTCGTCCTCGCCATGGGACAAGGCGTGGGAAGCAAGCGCCCGACCGAAATGCTCGAATCCAAAGGCTGGCACATCATCGAGCCGGATACCCATCTGCCGGACTACACCACGTACCGGGATTTCCTATCCTACTCGAAGGGGGAATGGAGCATCGCCAAAAACGGCTACGTGCGTTCGCGCAGCGGGTGGTTCAGTTGCCGTAGCGCCTGCTACCTGGCCGCTGGCAAACCGGTCGTGGTTCAGGATACAGGCTGGAGCGACCACCTGCCATCTGGTGAGGGCGTCATGGCATTCAATACGCCCCAGGAGGCCGCCGCTGCCCTTGATGAAATTTCTGGAAATTATTCGCATCATTGCGAAGCCGCCCGCGCGTATGCAGAGAAACATTTTGATGCCGCCAAAGTTTGCGCCGATCTCCTCGAATGAAAAAAAATCTCTCCAACAGCGCCCTCATCATCGTGGGCCATGGCTCCACTGTGAATCCCGACTCGAGCGCTCCATCGCTCGTTCACGCCCGCAGTATTCGTGAGCGGGGCATCTTCGCAGAAGTGGCGGTGTGTTTCTGGAAAGAGGAGCCTACCTTCCGCGAAGTCCTGCGCATGGTGGACAGCGACGAAGTCTATGTCGTCCCGAATTTCATCAGCGAAGGTTATTTCACCCAAACAGTCATTCCCCGTGAACTCGAACTCGACGGAAAGACCACGCGAATCGGCAATCGAGCGATCCATTATTGCGAGCCTGCCGGTAACCACCAGGCCATGACCGGTCTTCTCATGAAGCAGGCCCGCATGGTCGCGCCGGGTGTTTCGCCCAAGGAAACAAGCCTCTTCATTGTTGGACATGGAACCGGTCTCAACGAAAACTCCGCCGTCGCCGCCAAGCTCCAGGTTAAAAAAATCTCCGAGACCGGCGAGTATGCCGAGGTCCTCTCGGCTTACATGGAGGAGGCGCCTCTGATTTCAGAATGGGACAAGCTCGCCTCACAACCGAATGTCATCGTCGTTCCGTTTTTCATCTCCGACGGACTTCACAGCTACCAAGACATCCCGGTTCTACTGGGCATCGCCGAGGATGTCGGCCCTGCTGCCAGCCAGAGCCAGGTTTTTCGAAACAACCCTTATCACCTGCGTGGTCGACAGCTTTTTTACAGCGGCGCCATCGGCACGGATCCGGGTTTTGCGAATGTCATACTCGATCAGGTTGACGCCTTTTCCGAATAACGGATCTTTCAGCGCACATTTTAGTAGCGCGTTGGAAAAGTTGTGCCATTTTGTGCCCGCCTCACCACATCTATGATAACACAATTCGCTCTCTATTTTGTCTTCGGAATCGTTTTACTCGCCTGCCTTGTCATGGCGTTTATCCTCCTGAATTTTTTCGGCACTTGGCTGCGTGCCAAACTGGCCGATGCGCCGGTTTCTTTTGCCAAGCTCATCGGAATGCGTCTCCGGCGCGTGCCCATGGGTCTGATTGTTGACAGTCGCATTACTGCTGTTAAGGCCGGTCTCACCATCGACACCGATCCGCTTGAAGCCCACTACCTCGCTGGTGGAAATGTTTCCCACGTTGTTCTCGCACTCATTGCAGCCGACAAAGCTGCACTGCAACTTGACTTCAACCGCGCTTGTGCGATCGACCTAGCCATCAAGGGCACCAGTAAAACCGTCTTGGAAGCCGTCCGCACCAGTATCAATCCAAAAGTCATCGACTGCCCGAATCCCGCCACCGGAAAGGTCACTATCGACGCCGTGGCCCGCGACGGCATCGGAGTCAAGGTGCGCGCGCGCGTGACTGTCCGTTCCAACCTGAATCGCTTCGTCGGCGGTGCTACAGAGGATACCATTGTTGCCCGCGTCGGGGAGGGGATCATCACCTCCATCGGTTCCGCAGTTTCCTACAAAGATGTCTTGGAAAACCCCGACCGCATCTCGAAGACTGTCCTCGCCAAGGGGCTCGACACCGGCACCGCTTTCGAAATTCTTTCCGTGGATATCGCAGATGTGGATATCGGCGACAACATCGGAGCCAAGCTCCAGGCTGAGCAAGCCGAGGCCGACAAGGTTGTTGCGCAGGCCAAGGCGGAAATGCGCCGCGCCGCCGCTGTCGCCACCGAGCAGGAAATGAAGGCCCGTACCCAGGAAATGCAGGCCAAGGTCGTCGAGGCCGAAGCCCAAGTCCCGGAGGCCATCTCTGCCGCCTTCCGAAACGGAAACCTTGGAGTCATGGACTACATGCGCTTGAAAAACATTCAATCCGACACCGCCATGCGCGACTCCATAGCCACGCCGGCGGCATCGACCCCAGCCTGATTCCGCGATGGAACAACTCGTCCTGCTCCTCATTATTGGCGCGATTAGCCTGATCAATTGGCTCATCGAGCAATCCGGCAAGCGCCGTGAGCAGCGTCGTTTTGAGACCGAGCGCTCCCGTCGGGAGGCGGAGACAAGCCCCTATCAGGAATCCGCTCCGTCGCCCGCGTCCATTCCAGAGGTCCCCGAATCTGCACCCCAGCAGGAAATGCGCAGATTCCTCGAGTCATTTGGAATTCCCATGGCTGATGAAGTCGCCCCTCAAGAAGTCGCGCTGCAAATTCCAACGCCCGCACCCGCGCAAATACCCGCACCCGCGCCCCAAACGATAGTTTGCAAGCTCAGGCCAACTCCTTCCAAGCCCCGAGAATTCCCGCTCGAAATCAGATCCACAGCCGCCCTTCGCCAAGCCATCGTCTGGCGCGAAATCCTAGGTCCCCCACGATCCCTGCAGCCATATTGATTGTCGACCCGCCTCGGAGTGCCTTTTTCCGGCATGGCCCAAATATCTCCACGGAAGTCGCGGAATTAAGCACAGACATCTGCCTGTTCAAAATCTCTCGAAAAACGACATCCGACGGTACGGTCGGGATGATCCTGCTCCTCTTTAAACGCTGATTCGCAGTTGAAAATGGGTCATGTTAACCGTATCAATGGCAAGTCCGAATCAAGAGCATATTGCCGATGGACCTAAGGGCCAGTATGCAGGTCGTGGGCAAGGCAAACAGTGAACCTCCCATGGCTTCTCGGGGGCGTCGTGCATCAAATGGCAGCAGGCTCCTCAAGGAGCACCTCTGGCTGGATGTTTTCAGCGGCTTGGGCGACGGCGGCGGCATCTTCGCTGGCAAGGTTTTCTGATTTGCCGAAGGCTTTAGCCACGCTTTCGGAGGATTTCGAGCTGTCTTTGGTGCTGCCGCTGAATTTAACGCTCACGAGTTTGCTGACGCCGTGTTCTTCCATGGTCACGCCGTAGAGCAGGTCAGCACGGGAGATGGTGCGTTTATTGTGGGTGATGGTGACGAATTGGCTCTGGCCGACGAAGCGGTCGAGGATTTTGATGAACCGGGTGATGTTGGATTCGTCGAGCGGCGCGTCCATTTCATCGAGCACGCAGAATGGGCTTGGCTTAACCATGTAGATGGCGAAGAGGAGCGAGACGGCGGTCATGGTGCGTTCGCCGCCGGAGAGGAGCGTGACGCTTTGGAGCTGCTTGCCGGGCGGCTTGGCAATGATTTCGATACCGCTCTCGAGAGGGTCGGAGTCGTTGGTGAGTAGAAGGTTGGCGCGTCCACCGCCGAACAGTTCGGTGAACATGAATTGGAAGTTCTCGCGGATTTTTTCGAAGGTCTCGGCGAAGAGGGTCTTCGTGGTGTGGTTGATCTTGGAGATGACCTCGAGCAGCTCGGCCTTGGAGGTCACAAGGTCGGCGTTTTGTTTTTCGAGGAAAATGTAGCGCTGCTCGAGTTCATCGTATTCTTGGATCGCGTCCATGTTCACCGGGCCCATCGAGTCGATGCGCTCGGTGAGTTCGGCGACGAGTTCTTCAATGCGGTCCCACGGGATGCCTTCGCCTTCGGCGGGAACGGTGATGGCTGGACGCACGGTCTCTTCGGAAGCTTCGGCGCCCTCGGCAGCATGCTGTTCGCCCTCCGGGGTCTCGGGTTTGCGCTGGCTGCGCTCGCGGAGGGAAACGATGAGAGCGTAGGTGTCCGGCTCGAAGGCTTCGAGGTCGAGCTGATAGCGTTGGGAGACATGGGTGCGGATGTTTTCCTTTCGCATTTCGGTCTGTGCCGCCTTCACTTCGATGCGGCTGCGCTGGTCTTGAAGATTGGCGAGTTGCTGGCGAGCGGTGCGGAGGGCGGATTCGATGGCCTCGGCGCTTTCGCTGACTTCGGAGCGCTGCGCGAGAACGGAGCTCAGGCGAGCTTCTTCGGATTCCAGTTCACCGCGCCATTCGCCGACAGAGATTTGGAGGGATGCGTTTTCGGCGGCAAGGGATTGGATGCGGCCCTCGTAGTTGGAAATATCGAGACGGCGTGCGTCGAGGAGTTCGTTGAGTTCGATGATGCGGGCGGCCATCGGGCCGCGCTGCCGGTGGAGGCCTTCTTGCTGCTGGCGCTCGGTGGCCACGCGGACGCGAATTTCGTTGAGGGCATCGGAAGCGCAGCTTTCCTTCTCTCGCACGACTTGAATACGGGTCTCGGATTCGCTGCGTGCGGCGCGGAGGGAATCGATGGAGCAGGTCGCCTCGGCGATGCGGCCTTCGAGTTCGCTGAGATGGGCGAGGCTGCCGCGCAGGCCCTCCTCGATGCTGGCTGCTTCGCGCTGGAACGAGGCGCGCTTGGCTTCGACATCCGCAAATTGGCGCTCGGCGTGGCGGCGTTCGTTGTCGGTCGAGGCTGTTTCAATTTGCGCGGCCTGCATGGCCTCACGGGCTTGCTTGAGGCGGTCCGTGGCTTGATCCATCGCCGACGATGCTGCAGCGCGGGCGGCAGCGAGGGATTTAATGCGTGCGGTGGCCTCGGAGAGCGAGGTCTCGAGTTCTGCGATACGGATTTTTCGCTGGAGAGTGGACTGCCCGGTATTCTCTCCCGACTTCCCTCCGTGGATGATGCCACTGTGGCTGATAAAGCCTCCGTCGAGCGAGGCAAACGCGAACGCTGAATTTTCTGAACGCAGGCGGAATGCGGCTTCCATGCTCTCGACGATAAGCACATCACGGAGGAGGTGGCGGGCCAGATGAGAGCTCTCGTCATCGCCCTTCACGCAATCACTCGCCCGGCCGAAAACTCCGAAGGGGAGGGGTGGATGGGAACCGGGAGCATGTTCTCCCTTCTCAGAGATCCACGAGACGGGGATTACTGCTGCACGGCCGAGTTTCTTGCCGCTGAGGGTGGCCAAAGCGGCTTCGGCAACGCCGGGGTCATTGAAAATGACGGCTTGCAATGCGTAGCCAAGTGCGGCCTCGATGGCGGGAATGAGGCGTTCCTCGACTTGAATGTGCTGGGCGAGCGTTCCCTTGATGGCGCTTTGGAAGAAACCGGGGTTGTCGAGGCCTTTGAGGATAGCTTGCGTTCCTTCATCTAAGCCCTCGCCTTGCTCTTGAAGCTGGCGCAAGACCTCAAGACGGGACTCGAGTCCGGCGGCGTCCTTGCCGGCTGTGTTGAGGATGGCCTCGGTGTTCTGGCGTTCGTGTTGGGCGTTTTCGTGGTCCGCCATGGCGGATGCGGTTTCAGCCTGGGCGTGCTCCAATGCCAGATGCGCGGCATCCGAGCGGCGTTTCAAATCTTCCAGGTTTGCGGAAATCTCGGCAGCAGAGCGCGAGGCGGATGTTATTTCGTTTTGCAGCAAATGAAGACGCGTCTCGCCCGATTCCCGACGTCCGGTGGCTGCGGAAATCTCGCCACGGAGCGAGTTCAGACGGGCCTCGGCGTTTGAGAGATCTACGCCCTGAGTGGTGATTTCGCGCTCGGCGGCGATGCGCTCCTCGCGCACGGAACTGAGGCGGGCGGTGTGCTCATCAAGCGTCTCCTGGTGGGTGCGGAGGCTCTCGATCATTTGCTCCAGCAGGCTGTCTGTCTGTTCGATCTGCTCCTGCTGTGTGCGGATTTTTTCCTCGGCTTGGCTGATATCGAGGTGGTGGCGGTCGATGAGGGTGGAAGCCTCCGAGCTGCGCTCGTGGTTTGTGGCGATGCGGTTCTCTGCTGAAAAAATGCGGTTGCGGAGTGTCTGCATGCCGTCGCGGATCGTTCCGGCCTCGCCCTCGAGTTCCTGCAGGCGCTGGCGGAAGTCCGAGAGTTCCGATTCCTGCTGTGCGATTTCCACTTCATGAATTTGGCGGGCCTCCTCGCCTTGGTTCAGCTGGTTTTTCAGAGTCTCCAGCTCGTCCGAAAGGTGGCGGTAGTTTTTATGCGAGATGTGGGTATCGAAAACCCGGAGGTCGGAGATGATCGATTGGTAGCGGCGGGCCTTGGCGGCCTGGCGCTGGAGGGAGCCGATCTGGCGCTTGACCTCCTTGATGATGTCCTGGACGCGCACGAGGTTCGACTCCGTGTATTCCAGCTTGCGGAGGGCTTCTTTTTTCTGGGCCTTGAACTTCGTGATGCCGGCGGCCTCCTCGAAAATCGCGCGGCGGTCCTCCGGGCGGTTGCTCAAGATCTGGTCGATCTTGCCCTGCTCCATGATCGAGTAGGCGCTGCGGCCCACGCCGGTGTCCATGAAGAGTTGATGGATGTCACGTAGGCGGCATGCGGTTTTATTGATGAAATACTCGCTCTTCCCGTCCCGATAAACGCGGCGGGTTATGCGGACTTCGTTCCACTCGGTGCCGAGTTCCTTCTCGCACTCCGCAAAGGTCATGGAAACCTCGGCCATGCCGAGCGCCGGGCGACTGTCCGTGCCACTGAAAATGACATCCGACATCTCGCCGCCGCGCAGGGCTTTTGCTGATTGCTCACCGAGGACCCAGCGAATCGCGTCGAGGACATTCGACTTGCCGCAACCATTCGGGCCCACGACGGCTGTGACGCCCCGGTGGAAGTTGAGGACGGTTTTTGCGGCGAAGGATTTGAAGCCGATGATTTCCAGAGATTGCAGATACATGGGATACCGGTTAGAAGTGCAATTAGCCTAAAAATGCTGCTGGGCCGCGCAAGGAAAAAATACCACATCCTGTGCGGTCGGCTTCGATAAACCACAATATATAGTTTTTTTATGAATGATCCCCGCGTTGCCGAGTTGCTCGAGTTTGTCCGAATTCCCAGTGTTTCAGCCCAATCCGTCCATGCTGCCGATATGGAGCGGTGTGCGGACTGGCTCGTTGCGAAGCTTCGGCAGATCGGTTTGGAGGCTGGCAAGGAGCCCACACCGGGAAATCCCATCGTGATGGGAAAAACGCCGAGCGATCCTTCGAAGAAAACAGTCCTCATTTATGGACACTACGATGTTCAACCGCCCGAGCCACTCGAGCTCTGGACATCGCCTCCTTTTGATCCCGAGATTCGCGACGGCAAAATCTATGGACGCGGTGCCTCAGACAACAAGGGGCAAATTCTCGCGCACATTCTCGGAGTCGGCGAGGCGCTGGCCGAGGGGCCGCTGCCAGTGAATGTGATTTTTTTGATCGAAGGCGAGGAGGAGGTCGGGAGCGCTCATCTGGCGGACTTTTTGGAAAAACACCGCGCGGAGTTGGCGTGTGACGCCATCGCGATCTCGGACACCGGCATGGCCGCTGATGGGTATCCCACGCTGAGCTACGCCTTGCGGGGGATTGCGGCGATGGAGGTCAGGGTCTTCGGTCCCTCGCATGATCTGCACTCCGGAATCTATGGCGGCGCGGTGGCGAATCCCGCGACAGCGGCAGCACGGCTCATTGCGAGCCTGCATGATTCGCAAGGCCGTGTGGCCATCGAAGGGTTTTATGATCATGTCCAGCCCATGCAGCCCTGGGAGCGCGAGGCCGCAGCCGAATCACCTGTGAGCGACCAAGCCATCGCGGAGCAGGTGGGCGTCAGTGAACTCTGGGGCGAGGCGGGCTATTCCTCGGTCGAACGCATCGGGGCGCGCCCCACGGCGGAGATCAACGGCATCGGCAGCGGCTACCAAGGCGAGGGGAGCAAAACCGTGCTGCCCGCCGAGGCCTTCTTCAAGGTCACATTCCGCCTGGTGGCGAATCAAACTCCCGCGACCGTGTTGAATCAGGCGCGGCGTCATTTTGAGAAGCACAAGCCGCCTGGCGTGAGGCTTGAGATCATCGATGGACACGGCGGCGAGCCGTTTTTTCTGAATCCCAAAGACGCGCACGGCGCTGCCGCATGTCGGGCATTAGAAGCCGTCTTTGGGAAAAAACCAGCCCTTACTCGCGAAGGTGGGTCGATTCCGATCCTCGCGGATTTTCAAAAAATCCTCGGCCATCCGGCGCTGCTACTGGCGCTGGCCTCGCCTGACTGCCGCGCCCACTCGCCGAATGAAAACTTCCCGGTGAAAAATTTTCTCACCGGCATTCGGCTGAACAAGGTGCTGCTACAGGAACTCGCTCGTTAGAAATTCCACATCTTGCCCTTGGCTGCATCGCTGAAGACCTGTGGGCTGTGAAGGTAGGATTTCGGGGGGTTGGGCAGAGGGCCGTCGTCGAGAACGGGCAGGGATTTGCCGATCGTCTCATCCCAAGGTTGGCTCTTGGCGATATTCAATGGCGCGCCCTTTGGAACAATGGCGAAGACCTCCTTGGCGGCGATCAGCGGCATACGCACGCAGCCGTGGGTCGCAGGTGAAGGCTTCATGAATCCCCAGTGGATGCCGTAGGCTGGCTTGAATTCCATCCAGTAGGTCATCGGATATCCTGCATCAGGTTGGCTCACGCGACGGCGGTGGGCTTGCTTCGAGTAGATTTTGAAATCACCCTGAGGCGTTGGGCTTGCCGCTTTGCCGACTGTCACAGGTGTGGCGATGAGGACCTCGTTTCCCTCCACCACATAGAGGCGCTGCGCGCCGGTGCTGATTTTTACCTTCACGGCGGATGGATTCTTCGGCATTTTGTTCGGCGGGTCGAACTTGAAGGAGTGCGAGTGGGAGGCGGTTCTTGTGGTTTCGCATCCGGTGAGGCTGAGGATTGCAGTCGCCGCGACTGCGGTCAGTAAAAAGTGGAGAGTTGGCTTTGTCATGAAATTTCGGCTTTATGAAACGCCAAAGAGTGACGCCGTCAAGCTCACGGGATATCTTTTTGCAACTCCAAGCGGGGGCATGCGATAGGATGCCAAGGGTTTATGCGGAATTCCGAAGCTACGATTTTGTTTCTCCAATCCGAGCAGAGTTCGCAAACGGCCACGATGTGAAGGCCCATGTGCGTCGGGCCAAATGGCAAAACATTTTTGATTCCCAGCGTGAAGAGTCTCGCCGCAGGATGGAGTCGTCGCCCATCGGTCGGGTGGTCTGGGCGGACGTGTTGTTTTTTCAAATGCACAAAGGCGCCGGCTATCTGGATAAGGCCTTTAAAGTAGAGGTGGTTTTCGTCCCGGCATTTTAGCCAGAGGTGCTCCAATACATCATGTGCTTCATAGTAATCTCCTTGGTTGAAACACTCGAAATAGCTAACATAGCAGGGGTGGAAACCTGTCCTGTTCGAGGTGCTGAGTGTTTTGACCAAGGCCGAGATACGTTCGAATTTTTTCATCGAATCAATTTCTAACGATCCCTAGGCCAGCAAGTGTGCGGACATCGAGCTTACCGGTCTGAGGTAGGCCTTGGGTGTATTGCCATTCGTTGATCGAAGCCGTGAGCGTTGCGCTGGGTAGGCCATTTTGCGGTCCTGCGTAGATGCCAGACTCCGCGAGCAGCCGCTGCGCATGACGGATAGCCTCAACCTGGGCGGCGGAATCCATTCCCGAGAGCGGGCCGCCATCGAAAAGGGTATTGATTTTTGAGTAATCCGGAGCGGGCGGCGGAGTCTTTATTCCAAGCGCATCCAGTGTTTGTTGGTTCAGTGCGCCCGTGATTTTGAGTTTTTTTGCGAATTGAAACCTTCTAATTGCAGCGCTGGTTATGCTCCCATGGGAACCGTCCACACGGGCCTTGTAGTAGCCGAGCGCGGTAAGTTTCGTCTGCGCCTCGCGGATCACCTGATCCGCTTGCAGCGAGTTCACGCAAAGCATCAAAAACAAAAAGATAATTTTCAAATGAGGATGCCACATAAAATTCAAAATTTCACCGAAATTAGCCAAAACATGAAGCATGAAGATTGTTGAGGAACTTTGCTACTGTGCTTCAATTCTTCATTCCTAAAAATTTTTCAAAATCTTTTTCTCACCCCGTAGATGCCTAAGTGGGATTGGTAGGATTGTGGCGAAATGTTTCACAAATCCTACACATCATCGACGCAATTATAGAACAAATTTTTTTATATATCAATCTCTTGCAATGTTTTATAAAGTTGATTGAGTTTTTCGCCCTCAAACACAAAAAATCGGATAGGCCCGATCTCAAAATGGCCGTTTGGACATCCGCTGGGTGAGTAGAACTCTCTAAAACATTTTTTCGCTGTCTATTAAATTGCATCCATGGGTTATCCGGCGTAACCAGTAGGCATATGAACTCTCCACTCTTCGCCCTGTCCATGCCGGGTTGGCCTGAAATAGTTTTTATTCTCGTCATCGTGCTCTTGCTTTTCGGTGCCAAGAAGCTTCCGGAACTCGCTCGCGGAATTGGCCAGAGCCTTGGAGAGTTCAAGCGAGCCCGTGATGAGTTCGAGCGCGAGATTCACAAATCCACCGCCGAACTCGAGATCAAGGAGCCTGCGGAGAAGCAGCCTCACAAGCCGGCCTGATCGAACCCGGCGCCTAGTCATGTCGCCGCGCGGGATTTTTTGTTGGATTCTCTTTTTTTGTCTTCCGCTTCTCTCTGCCAAGGAAGTCGTAGTTGCCTACTACAATTTGGAAAATTACCTCCCCATGCCAAGGGTTCTTGGTGGCAAGCGGGTCGAAAACGTCCCTAAGCCAGAGTCTGAGATCGAGGCTTTGATCACCATGCTCAAGCGCATACGCCCGGACGTCCTTGGAGTCGTGGAGATCGGTGACCAGGCTATGTTGGCCGATTTTCAGGCAAGACTTTCCGCCGTGGGCATGGTTTTTCCGCACTCCGAATGGGTTGCCTCACCCGAGGGCGGGCGCCATATCGCGCTTTTGAGCAGGTTTCCGATTGTTGCCCGGAATTCCAAGCCGGAGGTGACCTTCGAACTCGATGGCCGCTACCACCGCATGGGGAGGGGAATCCTCGACGCCACAGTGGAGATCACTCCGGACTATCGACTCCGCCTTGTTGGTGTGCACCTGAAGTCTCGCCGGGCCGTGCGGGCGTTTGATGAAAAAAAATTCCGTGCGCGCGAGGCCTTGCTTGTGCGTGCCCATTTGGATTCGATTTTCAAGGCGGATTCCTCCGTGAATCTTCTCCTCTTCGGAGATATCAACGACACTAGGAACGAATCGCCTGTCAAAGACATCCAGGGCATTTCCGGTTCACCCACAGCCATGAGGGACCTGCCTTTACGCGATTCCCACGGACTTGTCTGGACACATTTCTGGTCCGAGGCGGATGTTTATTCCCGCATTGATTATCTGCTCGCCAGTGAGGGGCTTTGGCCGGAATTAAAACTCTCCCGTAGCGGAATCGGCGGCGGGCGCGAGTGGCGCTTGGCCAGCGATCACCGTCCCCTTTACACAACAATTAGCACTTCCGAATGAAAACGATTCTGCTTCTTCTGCTCGTTGTCTCGACCGTTTTTGCCGGTCCGGATGAGGATTGGGCCGTCATTGTGTCGATGGATGCCGGGCCATCTCGCAAGCCCGCGAGCATGGACGAGGCGAGGGATTTTGCGAATGTCCACTTCGCCCGTCATTCCGCGCTGATCGAGAAGTTCCTGAAAGAAAATCCGGGTGATACGCGTGTCTTTGAGGGTCGCTTGCGACTTGCCGCGATTCAGGCGGCGATGGGCAAAATGGAGGACAGGCAGAGTCTGGTGGATGAGGCCATGCGCCTTCTTCAGGTTCTCGAGAAGGACAAGTCCGCAACGCCCACCCAGCGGGCGGAGGCGGGATTTCGCCGTGTTTCGCTGCTCATGCAGAGCCTCAAGGGGCAGGAATCCGACCGTCGCCGGGATCTTGTGGCTGCAGCACGCAACTATTCAATCCGCTATGCGGGAGACCGCCGCGCTCCGCGACTTCTCGTGGAGGTGGCCACGATTTGTGACAACGATCCGGCTCTCAAGCGCGAGCTTTTGGAAGAGGCCCGCCAAGTCTCGAAGGAGGATGGGCTGAATCGCCGTATCGAGGATGATCTCCGAAGACTCAGCCTGCTGGACAAGCCGGTTGCAGTGAGGTTCCCAACGATTCAGGGAGGAACATTCGACATCATCAGGCAGAGAGGGCGGATTGTTTTGTTGGTATTCTGGTCTGCTGAGGCTGCTCCGAGCCTGCTTTGGATGGAGGAATTTCGCCGCGCCCTTGTGAATCTGCCCGCTGAACGCATCGAAGTAGCGACGGTGAATCTGGATAAAAATCCGGAAAAGGTTGAGACATTCATGAAGGAAATCTCGCTCCCCGATTGGCCAACAGCCTGCGATGGCAAGGGGTGGGCTGGTCCGATGGTGCGGGAGTTCGGCATCAATGCCTTGCCCACGGTGTTTCTTTTCGACCAAAAGGGAATTCTTCGCGCCGTGAATGCGAGAAATTCCTATGAGCCATGGATTAGAAAACTCATCGCTCAACCCAACGCTTCCTAGTTCCTCACTCAAAGCCACTAACACCGCTCCAATCGTATGTCTGATTTCAAATACGGATCCACTCTCCCCGAGGTTTATTCGAATGCCGCGCTTCGCTATGACGGGCTCCCCGGTTTTTGTAAAAAAGACAAGTCTGGCACTTTTGTGCCGGTCAGCTTTCGTGAAGCCTACGAACGCGGCCTCGATCTTGCGACATCCCTGATAGCCATCGGAGTTAAGCCCCGCGAGCATGTTGCCCTCCTCTCCGATAATCGGCTGGAGTGGATTCTTTCGGACTACGCCATTCTTTTGGCCGGAGCCGCTGATGTGCCCCGGGGCACCGACATCACGGATTCGGAGTTGATCTATATTCTCACGCATTCTGACGCCCGCTTTGTCTTTGTGGAGAACAAGGCCATGCTTGCACGCGTACAGCATTGCCGTCCCCAATTGCCCCATTTGCAGGGAATCATCGTGATGGCGGACGATGACATCCCCGCAGCGGAGGGCGTTCATCGATTGGATCAGTTGAGCGCCGAGGGCTCTCGCAAACGCCAAGCGGGGGATCGCTCCGCACAAGAACGTGCTCGGGCCGTGCTACCGGAGGACCTTTGCACCATCATCTACACTTCGGGAACCACCGGCACTCCGAAGGGGGTGCAGCTTACCCACGCCAACATGTGCTCCCAGATCGAAAATCTCCCACTCGCCCTGCGCCCGGGTGACCGCGCGTTGTCGATCTTGCCGGTCTGGCACAGCTACGAACGCGCTTTTGAAATGCTCTCGATCTCGCGGGGTGTTGGTACCTACTACACCTCGCTACGCGGACTGGCAGAGGATTTGAAAGTGGTCCGCCCCACCGTGATGGCCTCTGCTCCGCGACTCTGGGAGAACCTCTATCTCAAAATCCTGTCGAATGTGAAATCCGCGCCACCGATTCGACAGAAACTTTTCCATCTGGCGTACGCGGCCACCCGCAATGTCAAACGCGCGGAGCGTTTTTTCAAAGGCCAGCAATTGGATGAACACGGGCGCGTGCCTTCGCAAAGCCTCAAGCTGGCTTTCAAACACTCCCTGCTCTGGTTGGCGTCCATTGGTCCAGCAAGGCTGCTTGATGGCATTGTTCTTAAAAAGCTCCGCGCCATCGTCGGGGGAGAGTTCCGAGGGACCATTTCCGGGGGCGGAGCGTTGCAGCCGCATGTGGATGAGTTTTTCAACTTCATAGGAATCCCGGTCCTCGAAGGTTACGGAATGACTGAAACCTCGCCCGTGCTTGCTGTTCGGACCTGGAGCAATCTAGTAATTGGGACTGTTGGCAATCCCTACCCGCATACCGAGGTGCGCATTCTTGATCTTCAGAGCGGCGAGATTTTGTATCCCGACTCTAGACGCCCCGGCGGCGGGCGTGGAATGCGCGGGGAGATTCACGTGAAGGGCCCGCAAGTCATGCGTGGCTACTACAAGAATCCGGAGGAAACGGCCCGCGTGTTGCGTGATGGATGGATGAACACCGGCGATATCGGAATGGTGACCTATAATGGTTGCTTGAAAATTCTCGGAAGATCGAAGGATACGATTGTTTTACTTAATGGAGAAAACATCGAACCCGTGCCGATCGAGGCGCGGCTAGTCGAGTCTTCATTCATCGATCAGTGTATGGTCGTTGGACAGGATCAAAAGGCACTGGCGGCTTTGATTGTGCCTTCATTTGATCACTTCCGGCAGGCTGGTTTTACCGAGTCCACAGCAACCGAACTGGCCGCCAATCCGAAGGTTGGTCATCTGGTCGACGAGGAAATCCGCAACCTTATCAACCATTCAAACGGGTTTAAATCCTTCGAGCGCATCATTGCCTGGCGCTTTGTCTCGAAAGCCTTCGAGGTCGGTGATGAAATGACAAATACCTTCAAGCTCAAGCGGCATGTCATCACGGACCGCTACGCTCAACTGATTTCGGAGATGTTTCAGAAGCCGACTGAGTAGGCGGCAGGCCAGCTCAGAGCGCGTTGCCAGTCTTGACCTCGATCACATCGTGCGGCGCGCTCTCGCGCAAGCCGGAGGGCGTAATGCGGGTATAGCGGGCGTTGGCACGGAGTTGATTCAAGTTGGAAGCTCCCAAGTAGCCCATGCCGCTTTGGAGACCTCCGGCGAGTTGGGCGAGAACGGTGTCGGCTGGTGCGGATACCTCCTTGAGTGCCTCGATGCCTTCTGCTGCGGATTTGCGGTTGATGTCCTTGCCGTGTCCGTAGCGGGCCGCGCTGCCAGCCTTCATGGCGGCGTGGCTGCCCATGCCGCGGTATTGTTTATAGAATTTCCCGTTGATTTCCATGATCTGGCCTGGAGCCTCGGGACAGCCTGCGAGGAGACTGCCGCAGATGACCGCGTGCGAGAGGGTGAGGGCTTTCACGATGTCGCCGGATTTGGTGATGCCGCCATCGGCGAGTATGGTGACCCCACAACTATCGGCGGTCTTCGAACAAACATAGAGCGCGGTCAGTTGAGGAATGCCCACGCCGGCGACGACGCGCGTCGTGCAGATGGAACCGGGTCCTTGTCCGACCTTGATGGTATTTGCGCCGCACTCGGCCAAAAACTGAACACCCGCACCGCTCGTGACATTTCCGGCGATGATTGGCAAGGAGGCGAACTCGGAACGAATGGCTTTCACAGCCTCTCCAACCCCACGCGTGTGTCCGTGGGCAGTCGAGACGGCCACGGCATCCAAACCGCGTTCAACCATGGCACCCACATGGGCGAGGAGGGAATCCTTGTCGAGTGCCCCATCGGAAAGCCTTGGCGGGCTGATTGCGGCACCGCAGATGAGGCGGAATTTGGCGTCCCTTGCGGGTTTTGTTTGGAGTGAGCGCTCCTGGGAAATCCGCTCGATGTCGCTCAGGGTGAAGAGTCCTTTCAGGTGATCGTCCTTGTCCACAACGAGGAGTTTGTGGATGCCGATATTGTCTGTGAAAAACCGGTCGGCCCGCGCAATGGGATCGCCGCCGAGTTCGTCTTCCCGAATCGTCAGAACCGAGGCCCTCTTGACCATCGCCTCGCCCACGCCCCGGGATGCGAAGCGAGCGCGAACGCAGTGTCCGGGCAGGAGACCAAGTAGACGACCGAATTCATCGACCACGGGAAATGTGCTGAAGGTGAACTTTTTCTCTTCGATGAGATTTAACACATCGCCGATTTTTTGATCCGGATGGACTTTGATGGGTTCTCGAATCAACCCGTGGACATGGTTTTTGACCCTCGAAACCTCGGAGAGTTGCTGCTTGGGCGGCATGTTGTAATGGATCAATCCAAGGCCGCCATGGAGCGCAAGGGCAATCGCCATGCGGGATTCGGTGACCGTATCCATATCTGCAGAGACCACGGGCAAGTGGAGGTTCAAGCCATCGGCAAGCCGGGTTTCGTAGTTTGCGTCCTTCGGCAGAATCTCGCTGTAGAGCGTGGCAAGCGAGACATCGTCGTATGTGAGGGCCAAACCCTCGCAGCCAAGGAAGAAATCGTCAGCCGCTTTGTAGAAAAGACTATCCCAATCTCCGGCGCCACGCGCCCCGTGTGATATAGATTTCATGCTTTATACTCCGGAATGCGGATTTTTGAGGCAAGCCGATTTTCAAGATGTAAGAAATTGTGACACACAGAGCCCTTTACTCGACCGCTTCAAAAAAATACCACTCACTCATGCCAAATTACCGAATCAAAGTCGGACTCGTCCAAAACGCCTGCTCGCTCGATGTCGAAGCCAACATGGCCGCCGCCATCCGGGGCGTGCGCGAAGCTGCCGCCAAGGGCGCGAATATCGTCTGCCTCCAGGAGCTTTTCCAATCGGTCTATTTTTGCCAAATCGAAGACCACAAATACTTCGACCTCGCCGAGCCGGTCCCTGGTCCTGCGACTGGGATTTTTCAAGAACTCGCGAAGGAACTTGGTGTGGTGATTGTCGCCTCGCTCTTCGAAAGGCGCGCGCCTGGCCTTTACCACAATACCGCCGCCATCATTGATGCCGACGGGGCCTTTCTCGGGAAATACCGGAAGATGCACATCCCGGACGATCCGCTTTTCTACGAGAAATTTTACTTCACTCCAGGCGACCTCGGCTTTCGAGCCTGGGACACGCGATTCGGCCGGATCGGCGTCTGTGTTTGCTGGGATCAATGGTATCCCGAGGCCGCCCGCCTCATGGCTCTTCAGGGAGCGCAAATCCTTTTCTACCCGACCGCGATTGGTTGGCATCCGAAGGAAAAAGAAAAATACGGCCGCCGCCAGCATTCCTCTTGGGAAACTGTGCAACGCGGCCACGCCATAGCCAACGGCTGCTATGTCTTCGCTCCAAACCGCGTGGGACACGAGGCTCCGGATGGTGGCGACGGCATCGAATTCTGGGGTCAAAGTTTCGCCGCAGACCCCTCGGGCGAGATCATTGCCAAGGCGTCTTGCGACAAGGACGAAGTGCTCGTGGTGGAGGTCGATCTCGAGAGCGTGGACACTCAGCGCACCCATTGGCCTTTCCTGCGCGACCGCCGCATCGAGAGCTACGGAGACATCACGCGCCGGTTCATTGATTGACCGGCTATGCGTGTCACATCCGCAGAGTTCATGCAAAGCAGTCCGGGCCCGGAGGCCTGCCCTCAAGATGATGTTCCGGAGTTCGCCTTCATCGGTCGTTCCAATGTCGGCAAGTCTTCGCTTCTGAATCTCCTCACCGGAAAACAGGGGCTCGCCCGGGTTTCGCAGACCCCCGGATGCACCCAGCTCATTAATTTTTTCAAAATCAACGGAGCCTTCCGCATGGTCGATCTGCCTGGCTACGGCTATGCCAAAGTGCCAAAAGGCCACCGCGTCGCGTTTCAGGATATCATCGCTGGCTACATCGCGGACCGGCCAAACCTGCGCCGCGTCTTTGTGTTGGTTGATTCCCGCCACGAACCCCAAAAAATCGATCTCGAATTTCTGGAGTGGCTCGGCGAGGTAGAGCGTCCGTTTTCTGTGGTCTTCACCAAAATCGACAAGCTGAAGCCATCGCATGTTAAAAAAAACACGGAGGCTTTCCTAGAGGCGCTCGCGGCCTTCCATGCAGGAACCCCGGATGTGTTTCTGACCTCGTCGAAAACCCGCGATGGCAAGCGGGAGATCCTCGGATCCATCTGCAGTCTTCTTGAGGCAGCCGCGTGATCCGGCCGCCGCGCTCCGCGCGGTGCGCTCATGTAAATTTGACAAAAAATGATTGCGACAACGCGACAGCCTTCTAGCAGATCCCGCTCTAGCAGCCTCCCACTTCTGCGATCATCGGCCTCAAATTCGCCACGCTAGCGATAAAAATACTTCGATAAGCGCGCCATGACCCGCGCCGAGTAAACGACGCGCTTGCAACATAAAGCGCGTTATTTTTCGCAATAATGTCTGCCTTAAAATGCAATGATGCGAAATTGTCACATTGAAAAATATCACTTCATGTGCATGATGCCACCCCTCCCCAGCAAAAAACAAATCAATATGCACGAGGGGAAAAAATTTTATCAAAAAAAGCCGCGGCAATTATCGCTGGGATGCTCCAGATTCTGCGGTTCATTCCACAATCATGAACGCATTTGGATTCTTGCTTCTCATCATGTGGCAGGGTTGCTTCTGCCAATTTTACTTGCGATGGCATTTGTCGTGGCGAAGGCCCATGCTCAGCCCAGCGTCGGACTAAGCAGTGTGGCCTTGAGTACCCGCGGGCAGCAAACTGTTCTGGTGTTTTCAGATGGTTCGGTGTGGGGACTTGGATTGAATGCAAATGGAAGCTTGGGCGATGGAACCACGTTTTTTCGCACGGGCCTTGTGCGCATGCAGACTGCCTCTGGGAGCTTGGGTGGAGCGGTGGACGTGGCTTGTGGAACGAATCACACAGCGGTGCTCATGGGCAATGGCACGGTCTGGACAGTTGGCCTGAATTCCAGCGGGGAATTGGGAAACGGAAACACAACCAGCCAGCTCAAGGCGGTTCAGGTTTTAACGCCCAGTGGGCCGTTGACAGGTGTGACGGCGCTTGCGGCGGGCGCCTCTCACACCTTGGCGCTGAGTGCATCTGGCGAAGTTTGGGCATGGGGTGCAAATAATGTCGGCCAGTTGGGCAACAATTCGACTTTCAATTCGACCCGAGCCGTCAAGGTTCCAGGCTTGACCGGAATCGTTGCGCTTGCGGCGGGCGACAGGTTTTCCTACGCCGTCAAAAATGATGGAACCGCTTGGGCTTTCGGCGACAACTCAAATGGCCAGCTTGGCAACAACAGCACCAAGGCATCGACGATTCCCGTGCAGGTGCGGACGAGTGCCGGAAACTTAACGGGCGTCAAAGCGGCCGCGGGCGGCCAGGGGCACGGCGTTTTTCTGACGGCGACAGGCAGCGTCTGGTCGGTCGGGCTCAATACCAGTGGCCAGTTGGGCAATAATTCCACTACCAAATCCCTGCTTGCTGTGCCGTCGCGCAATGCTGCGGGCAACCTCTCAGGAATCGTCGAGGTGGCTTGCGGAGATGCTTTCAGCCTCTTTCTTTCGGCAAATGGAAGCACCTCGGCCGTGGGGTCAAATACCAACGGCCAATTGGGAGATGGCACGCGAGTGAACCGTTTGATCGCCATGCCGGTGTCTGGATTGACCAGCGTCTCATTTGTGTGTGCCGGTGCGGACAGAAGTTTTGCCGTGAGCACCGATGGCAGAGTCTTCGCTTGGGGCGGGGATCTTTACGGAGCCCAGGGACACGGCGAGCGGGGGCTCGAGTCGAGTTGGAAGCCTCTACCCCAGTGGTCGGCTTTCGCACGTGCTGCTGCGGGATCTTCGCACACCCTCTGGCTGAAGGCCGATGGCACTGTCTGGGCGGCAGGGACAAATCTTTATGGTCAGCTCGGCAATGGACTCAGCGGCGATTCCCTGGTTCCTGTGCGGACGCAGTCTACGACCGGCAATCTCACAGCCATTCAAGATGTGGCAGCCGGTACCGCCCATTCCTTGGCTCTCGCGCAAAATGGCGCCATCTGGACATGGGGACTGAATTCCAGTGGGCGTCTCGGCGATGGCACCAGCACCACCCGGACCAAGGCGGTGCTTGCCCTCGATGCGGCGGGACCGATCTCCGGCACCAGTGCGGTGGCAGTCGGCGATGCCTTTAGCCTGGCCCTGCGACAGGGTGCGGTTTGGGCATGGGGGGTGAACAACTACAGTCAGCTCGGCGATGGCACGACCACCTCCCGGAGCAAGGCGGTCCCGGTCCTCACGGCATCGGGTGCGTTGACTGGCATCACTGCGTTGGCGGCGGGTGCGAACCACGGCGTGGCACTCAAAGGCGACGGCACGGTCTGGGTTTGGGGCCACAACCATCAAGGGCAGCTTGGCCTTGGAAATAAGCTGACCCAAAACCGGGCGGTATCGATTCCGGGAGTCAATGATGCCTTGGCTATTGCTGCTGGTTCGGCTCAGACCTACATTCTGCGTTCGATAGGCGGCGGGACGGCCTGGGGCGCAGGTCAAAATAATGTTGGCCAGCTTGCCGATGGCACGACGACAGCGCGCTCGAGCTTGGTGCAGGTGCAGTCCACTACAGGAGCTCTCACCGGTTTGGCTTGGGTGAGGGCCGGTGCGCTGGCCCACCACGCAGCGGCTGGCCGCATGGATGGAACAAGTTGGATTTGGGGACAAAATGATGCCGGCCAGCTTGCCACGGGAAATTTTACAGCGGCTCTCAAAGCCCTCGCTCTGCCTCCCGGTATCCGCCCACAGGCCATCGGAGCAGGCTTCACACTCGCCCGGCGCGCCGATTACGAATGGGTTGCCAGCGGATCATTCTTCGATGGCCAATGGGGCGATGGTCGCAATGGTTATTCTGCCACGCCCACGCTGGTGAGGGGTATCACATTTGCGCTAGAGCCTCCCGATACCGATAGCGACGGAGTCCCGGATTGGCGGGAGATCGCGCGTGGCACTAGTGCGACCAACCCCGACACCGATGGCGACGGCACCACCGATGCCTCCGATGCTCTCCCACTCGACTACTTCAACGGCTTCACCCCCTCTCTGTCCACCACCTCCGGCAACAACCAAACCGGCTTGCCCGGCAGCCGTCTCGCGCAGCCGCTGGTCGTTACCGTCTCCCGCAATGGCACCGCGCTGGTCAATGCGCCTGTTGTCTTCAGCGTGACCTCCGGCGGCCTGGCGGCAGATGGCAACGCGACGCTTCTCCTCGGCCAGCTTTCTGTCCGCACCAATGCAGCCGGACAGGCCATCGCCTACTACACGCTGCCGTCCTCGGAAGGCAGCGTTGCCATTTCGGTTCAAGCCGGCAATGCCACGGCCAGCGTGAGTGCCACGGCGAGTTGGATTCCTGCTGCCCCCGTTCTTTCGATTTCCGGCGGCACCTTCACCACCCAGCGCCGGGTTGTGTCCACCTGCGCCGCACCCGACGCCCGCATTCATTACACACTCGATGGCACCGATCCGACCCCGTCGAGCCCGAGCATTGCCAGCGGGGAAAACATCCTCGTGGACCGCACCGCCACTCTCAAAGCCCGCGCCATACGGACATCCGGACACGTCAGCCCGGTCGTCTCGGGAGCTTACAAGATCACGGGCATGGTGTGTGCCGCCTATGGAGTGACCCGCATCCTCAAATCAGATGGCACCGTGTGGGGCTGGGGGCAGAACTGGGGTGGCCACCTTGGAGATGGATCTGCGGGGTCGGTTATAAAAGCTCCTGTCCAGGCCAGAGGATTGTCGGGGATTGTTTCGATAGACTCTCGTGGAGGCCATACGCTGGCACTGGAGGAAAATGGCAGTGTCTGGGCTTGGGGATATAACGCCAATGGGCAATGTGGAGACGGCACACTGATTGATCGAAAAACTCCTGTAAAAATTCCGTGGATTTCCGGTGTGAAGGCAATTGCAGCGGGGGCCTACCACTCACTGGCTCTCACGCAGGATGGAAGTGTTTATGCCTGGGGTTCCGGTTTGTATGGGCAACTAGGCGGTGGAACAATGATGACGAATCGTTATCCGGCCAGAGTGGCGGCGCTGTCCAATGTGGTCGCCATCGCCTGCGGAGAATACCACTCGCTGGCACTGACGCAGAGCGGAGCTGTTTATGCTTGGGGATACAATGAGGGGGGACAGCTCGGCGATGGCACCTTGGTGAACCGGCCCACTCCGACGCTCATCGGCTCACTGAGTGGAATCCAGGCGATCTCGGCGGGTGGTTACCACACTCTGGCGATGAGCACGAATGGAACGGTTTATGCCTGGGGCCAGAATACGAGTGGCCAGCTTGGTGACGGCAGTAACCAAAACCGCACTTTGCCGGTTCCTGTCGCCGGACTTTCCGGTGTGGCCACGCTTCAGGCGGGAGCCTACTCCTCGTTTGCTATTCAATCCGATGGAAAAGTCCGCGCCTGGGGTGCCAACTGGCATGGGCAGTTGGGCGACCTCACCAGGAGCAACCGATCGTCACCTGTCATCTTGGATTTGCCCAAGCCCGTCACCGGGATCGGTAGTTCCTCCTCCCACACCGCAGTGCTGTTCACAGATGGCACGCTGGGCGCATGGGGTTCTCAAGAATACTATGCCCTCGGAGACCAGCGCTTGGGGTGGTGGAGCACGGCGCTTTTGCAGCTCAAGGGTCTCTCAGGCATCGCATCGGTTTCCTCTCGCTCAAATTTCACAGCGGCTCTGGCAAAGGATGGCCGTGTTTTGATGTGGGGGGAAAATTCGGGAGGGCAGCTCGGCGACGGAACCACTCAAAACAGGCGGCAACTAGATCCCGTCGCCGTGCAGGGCTTGCCGGCCGTTTGCGAGGTGTTTTCCAGCCAATCATCAGTCCTGGCCCGCGGAGCCGATGGCTCGCTGTGGACATGGGGAGGCGGATACCTTGGTCTGGGCAATACCACGCAATCGTCCGTGCCTGTTCGCTTCCCGAACCTTCCCGAGATCACGGACCTCCCGAGTTCTTCTTCGGAATACAGCAGCCACAGTCTGGTGGTGGACAAGGATTCGAAAATATGGGCTTGGGGCGGAAACTGGAATGGGCAGTTAGGTGACAACAGTACGCTTGATCGCGCGACTCCGGCTCAACTGCCCGGCATCGCCTCCGTCCAAGCCGTGGCCATGGGAGCCCAGCACAGCCTGGCTCTGAAAAAAGACGGCACCGTCTGGGCGTGGGGATATGGGCAGGAGGGGCAGCTTGGGGATCCCGCGCTTCCGCAACAAGGCCTCGTTCCCGCGCTCGTGGACGGACTCTCTGGTGTCGTGGCGATCTCCGCCGGTCATGCCCACAGCATGGCACTCACGGCCAACGGATCGGTTTTTGTGTGGGGAACCACGGAGTATATCTCTGGCGAAGAGGGTAACTACCCGATCAACTTGAAAGCCGTGCCTACGCGGCGCGCGGAGTTGCCCCCCATTGTTTCAATTTCCTCCTCCGGTCACACCCATTACGCCATGGCCGCCGACGGCACTGTCTGGACATGGGGCGCCTACTCCGAGCTTGCAACCAATGGTTACTGGGCATGGAATCTCCATCGTGAGGTCCCGGTTCGCGTGGATCGCATCGGCAAGGCGCTCGCAAACTCCGGCAGCCTCTTCCTGAAACAGGACGGCATGCTTTACACCACCGAATCCTTCCCTGCCCACTGCCAGCAGATTCGCCTCATCCCGCCTCCGATCCGCCTCGTTCCCGATGCGGCGGATGCCAACAACAACGCCGTGCCAGACGCCTGGGAACTCGCGCAATTCGGCAATACCACCACTCCCCTGTGGGAGGACTCGGACGGCGACGGCCTCATCCACATCGAGGAATACCACCTCGGCACGAATCCGAAAAACGCCAACACCGACGGCGACCTCTTCACCGACCTCGCCGATCCGCGCCCCCTCATTGCCGACGCCGATGTCGCGCCAACGGCCACACTCGTCGCTGGCAATAACCAGCGCATCCTGCCCGGCACCATGGCCCCGCAGCCGCTCGAAATCCTCCTGACCCTCGGCGGCCAACCCATGGCCAATATGCCCGTCATTGCCCGCATCACCGGCGGCACAGGCAAACTGGCCGCAACGGCCAATGCCACAGTCCTCTCGGACCATGCCCTCCTCGTGCGCACCGACGCCCAAGGCAAAGCCCGCGTCCACCTGCAAGCCCCCGCCACCGAGGGCACCATGGCCGTGACCTTCGATACCCTCCCGACGCCCATCACCTTCCAAGTCACAGCGGAAATTCCTGTCGTCACTCTCGAGGTCTCGCCAGCAGCGCTGGATGAGGATGGCTCCGCCTACTTTGTCTACACTTTCACCCGTAACGGCGCCATCTCCGCACCGCTTGCTGTCAACTTCACAGTCTCAGGCAACGCCACCCTCGGCACCGATTACACAGCCGAAGGCCCGACCAGCTATAATGCCAGCACGGGATCAACCCTCTTCGCGCCAAATGGCGCTGTGGCCACCTTCCGGATATGGCCCATATACGATTCGGAATACGAACCCGATGAAACAGTCGCTCTCACCGTGGCCCCTGATGCCGCTTACAACATCGGCACCTCCACACCCGTAACGGCAACGATTCGCAACGACGACCTTCCACCGCCCGCCATCACCAGTGCTCTGAGTGCCAACGCCACAGTGGGCACGGCCTTCACCTACCAGATCGCGGCGAGCAATAATGCGACAAGCTATAGCGCGAGCGGACTTCCTGTAGGCCTGACGCTCAACGCCACAACCGGCGTGATCAGTGGCACGCCAACGGCGGCTGGAAACTCTACGATTACCCTAGGTGCGACGAACGCAGGCGGCACGGACAACGCGACTCTGTCGTTGCGAGTTCTTCAGGCCCCGCCCGCCATCACGAGCGCGCTGACGGCAAACGCCACGGTAGGCTCGGCCTTCACCTACCAGATCACGGCCAGCAACAATGCAACAAGCTACGGCGCCAGCCTGCTTCCCGCAGGGCTGACGCTCAACGCCACGAGCGGACTCGTCAGCGGCACGCCGACAGTGATTGGTAACTCCACGGTTACCTTGAGTGCGACCAACGCGGGAGGCACTGGTAACGCGACCTTGGCGTTGCGAGTTCTTCCACAAGCTCCCGTCATCAGCAGCAAGGTGGTTGCCGGCAGCTTCCACAGCATGGCCGTATTGGGAGGAAGTGTGTGGACATGGGGAAGGAACAACTATGGGCAGCTCGGGCTG
>JBIJCR010000095.1:0-9286 GCA_044344595.1 Terrimicrobiaceae bacterium | reverse complement strand
ATACCACGGCGGGCCGAAATGCCTGACACGTGCGCACCTGAAACTTCGCATGGTGGCGACCACCATTTTGATGAATTTCATCCTGCTGGCGATTTTGGCTTATCAGCAGCTGTTGATTCCCAATGCCCACTGGTGGCCATGGGTGCTCTACAGCATTTTTCTCTTGGTCCTCGTCCGGCGAGCCCGCCGCCTGAAGCGCCGCGTCGCCGATCTGGTGGAAAATGCGGCTTCACGGTGCGGATTCACCCGCATCACGAAAAAGTCCTGACCCATGTCGGGCCACATAAGCGACTACCACTACGACCTGCCGCCGGAGCTGATCGCAACCACGCCCACCGTGCGCCGCGACGAGTCCCGCATGCTTGTGCTTCACCGCACAAGCGGCCGGATCGAGCACCGAAGCTTCCGGGACTTCCCATCTTATATCGGCGAAGGAGACATTGTTGCCCTCAACGACTCGCGCGTCATCAAAGCCCGCCTGCTCACAGATCCTCCGGGGATCGAAATTTTCCTGCTCGAGAACCTTGGTGGCACACGCTGGAAATGCCTCGTCAAGCCCGGTCGCAAACTGCGCGTCGGAACGAGCGTGGCGATCGCCGGAACGACAGCGGAAGTCGCTAAAGTCCTGCCCGGTGGTGAGCGCATCATGCAATTCGATGAAGCCCCCGATCTCGAAAAGCACGGCCACATGCCCCTGCCTCCCTATTTCAAGCGGGAAGCCGAAAAGCTCGACGACGAGCGCTACCAGACGGTCTATGCGAATATGCCGGGCTCGGTGGCCGCTCCCACGGCGGGCCTGCACTTCACTCCCGAGATTCTTTCCCGAATTCCACACGCCTTCCTGACCCTGCATGTCGGCGCAGGCACTTTCCTGCCGGTGAAAACTGAAAATATCACCGACCACGAAATGCACGAGGAGGTCTACTCCATCAGCGCGGCCACAGCCTCCGCGCTAAACTCCGCCAAACGCATCGTGGCCATCGGAACCACCGTGACCCGTGTGCTGGAATCCCAACCACCCGGCCCGATCCAGCCTTGCGAGGGACGCACCCGCATTTTCATCCATCCACCCTACGAATTAAAAAAAATCGGCACACTCCTCACAAACTTCCACCTCCCCGAATCGACGCTCCTCATGCTGGTCAGCGCCCTAGCCGGTCGCGAAGCCATCCTGAACGCCTATCGCGAGGCCATCAAAGAGCGCTACCGCTTTTTCTCCTACGGGGACTGCATGCTGATTACGGACTAGTAATTCGTCTAAACCAAAATTTAGACGAACGTTTAGATTTTTGCTCAAGAGCGACCTTCTGATGGGAGTTTTTTTCGAGTGGGCTTTTGTGTAAACCCGAAAGCCGGCGATTGAAAGAAGTCGTTTTACGCGGGTAGGCAGGTGTGCAGTGATGAGGCGGATAGCCCCCCCCTGCGCCACACAAAACCAGAGAATAAACTTCAACCCTCTTTTCGGTTCTGAAGAGCTGAAATTGGAGACGACAGCGAAGGCGCTTATACCGTTTGGCGGAAAGGCTAGAGTGCTCCATGTTCAAAAAAATATTCTAAAGTTCTCACAGACGTTCGCCGATAGATTAATTAACCGAGAACAACTCTCCCAGTGAGGTCGAACACTGAACCAAAGCGGCCCGCCAGCGAGACGGACTTCGCAACACGGAAAGACAAAGGATATGTCAGTAGTCATTAACACCAACTCAGCCGCTACCTCGGCTGCATACAACCTCAGCAATACCAACGTCAACCTCCAGAGGAGCCTTAATCGCTTATCTAGTGGTTCACGAATTAATTCATCCTATGACGATGCTGGTGGACTCGCTGTGTCAATGAAGCTCAGTGCTTCGATTCGCCGCACCGAAGCCACCCTGGCTAATGTCAATAATTCACTCGCCTTCCTGCAAACTCAGGACGGAGTCATCAAAACGGCGGATAAAATCCTTAACCGCATGTCCGAGCTTGCAACCCTAGCTCAAGACGTGACCAAATCCACCAGCGACCTTTCACTCTACAACACGGAACTGACTCAATTGAAGGGCCAGCTCAACCTTATGTTGGATGAGAAGTTCAACGGAATCAGTCTTTTCTCGGAAGGAGCTTCCTCATCTGCCAACAATGTGGTTATCAGTCAGAGTGCCACCTTAACCGTGGTGACCTCGCATGATGGTGCGCAGACAGTTGGAATAACGCAGGTCGATTTGAATCAAATTGTTTTTGATATCAGTAACACAAGTTCATCTAACAACATGGATATTTCTACCACGGCAAATGCTAACAATGCTGTGACATCTATCCAAGCCGCGATTCAAAACCTCGCAACTCTCCGTGCCAATAATGGTGCAGAGCAGTCCCGTTTGACCTTTGCCGCAGATATGCTTGCAGTGAACAAAACCAATCTCGAGTCCGCAAATAGCCGCATCATCGATGTGGATGTCGCCGACGAGAGTACGAAGCTCGCCCGGTTCAGCATACTGCAACAAGCCGGCACGGCGATGCTCGCCCAAGCAAATCAATCGACGCAGTCGATCCTTCGCTTGATTAGCTAAGTGCCGCTCCAAGGCAAGATTGATATCAAATGACTCAGAGGCTCTCCCGCAAGGGGGAGCCTCCTGTTTTTAACAAAAAAATCCTTTGCGCCTAGTTTTGATGGGGTGCTTGATTTGTTCCAACGATGGATAACAAAGATTTTGAGCTCGTTGATAATGCCCGCGCTGGTCTTTCCTCCTATTCGCTGGAGAGGCTAAAGACTATCGCACCGACTTTTCGTGAGCGGTCTGCTCAGAGGCTTGCCTGTGTCGAATTGATTGCCGAGAAAGAGCGTGAGCTTGCGCGCTTGGAAATGGGTGCTGTTTCGCGCAAGGCCTCCATGGCTTTGCTTATTTCACTCATTGCTCTCTTTTGGCCTATCCTTCTTCTGGTGGCTTGGTTTTATTTGCAGCCCCTTTTCAAGCCTCCCATACATGCCCGCGAAAGCCAAACGCCTATGGTTCGTCCTGTTGCCAAGCCGAGTCCTACGCCCGAGGTGATTGAGCCCGAGACAACTCCTGAACCACTGCCTCCGCTGCTTGGCGAACCTCCGCCTACGCCTGGCTTGGGTTGAATAGTTCGTGCGCTAGCACACTGAGACAGTAAATAGCAGCAGTTTCGGTTCGGAGTATGATCGGACCTAGAGTCACGGGTTGGCAACCATGGCTCTTAGCGAGCGCGATTTCTGCTGGTGTGAAATCCCCTTCTGGGCCAACAAAAATGGTCACGCGTTTCGGGGTTTTGCCATATTCGGCAAGAACGGTTTTAATCGGGCGCGCATCGGGCTGAAGCGAAGCGATGAGGTGTAGATCGCCTTTTTCCAAATGTTCGGCGAAGGATTTTGGCGATACGGGGGCGGCGACTTCCGGGAGATGATTTTGTCCGCATTGCTTGCAGGCCTCGAGTGCGATGGCCCTCCACTTTTCGCGTTTCTTTGCGGCTTCTCCCGCATCTATCTGAACCACTGTGCGGTCCGAGAGGAGCGGGACGATGCGTGCTGCGCCAAGCTCGACGGCTTTCTGCACGATGAGATCCATGTTTTTTCCCTTCGGGACGGCTTGTGCGAGCGTGATCGCGCAGGGCGGGGGAGGCGTTGTCGCGGTGGAGGAGATTTTCAATTTTGTCTTCGATCCAGCAGTGGATGCGATCACGGCCTGCCCTTCGCGCCCATCTCCATCAAAAACTGTTATGCGATCTCCCTCCGCGAGGCGGAGAACATTGAGGCAATGGTGGGATTCTTCCTCATCGAGTGTGGCGGATTCCCAGTTTTTAGGAGGCAGATGAAATCGGTGCATATTTTTTGATAATGTATTCGCGCAGGGCTTCGTGCCAGTGTCGGGGCGTCATGCCTGTTGAAGCAGTGAGCTTACGGGTGCAGAGCATCGAAAAAACGGGGCGCTGTGCAATGAATTGTTTCATTTCCGCTAATCGGATAGGCTCAACCTGATTCGTTCTTAGCTTTAAGCCGACTTCGTGAGCGAATTCAAGAGCCTTTGCTCCATATTCGCGCCATGAGCACTGACCGCTGTTACAGGCGTGATAAAGTCCTCCTTTCACCAAGGGATCAAAAAAAATCTCCAACCACTTTGCTGCGTCTTCGGCCGATGTGGGGCAGGAAAACTTATCCTCGATGGCTTCCACTCGATCTTCTCGCATTGCACGTTCTATAAGTGAATCTGCAAACGATGTCTTGGCCTGGCCGAAAACCCACGAGATCCTAACAACCACGTGACGTGCATCCTGCTCCAGCGCACGCCACTCGCCTTCGAGCTTGGTTTTTCCGTAAAAACCAAGTGGTGACGGCGTGTCTTCTTCTCTGTAGGGTTCGCGTTTCTTTCCGTCGAAAACGTAGTCCGTGCTGAAATGAATAAGCCTGGCGCCTTGCCGGGAAGCGCATTTTGCCAGGACCCCCGGTGCAAGGGCGTTGACGATATGGGCCTCTTCACGAGCGGATTCACAGCGGTCTACATCGGTAAGACCTGTGCCATTCACAAGCACATCGAAATCCAGATCGCCGAGTATCCTTGGCAAGGAACTTAAATCTGAAACATCCAGTGCTTGACGAGCGAGTCCGGTTACTTCGTGGGATTTCTCCCAGCATTTTAATAAAGAACCTGCAAGCCGCCCCTGAGAGCCAACTATCAAAACGCGCGCTTTCTTTTCAGGCATATCCGAACATTTTTTCTCTACGGCGTTTTTACGCTTGCAAAATATTTTTGTCCCATCATTTTATTCAACTCTTCTTCAATAAGGAATTACTTTATGGCATACGCAGTCATCCAAACAGGCGGAAAACAATACCGCGTTGAATCCGGCAATGAGATCGAAGTCGAGAAGCTCGACGTCGAACCCGGCGCGGCACTTGAAATCTCCGAAGTCCTGCTCGTCTCGGACGGCGGCAACCTTCACGTTGGAGCACCTTTCGTTGATGGTGCCACCGTCAAGGCAACCGTTGTTGATCAATTCAAAGACGACAAGGTCATCGCATTCAAATTCCGTCGTCGTAAAGGCTATCACCGCACGGTCGGTCACCGCCGCCGTCTCACCACACTCAAAATCGAATCTATCTCAACTAAGTAACTATTTATGGCTCATAAAAAAGGACAAGGCAGTGTCAAAAACGGACGCGACAGCATCAGCAAGCGTCTTGGCGTTAAAAAATTCGGGGGAGAATCCGTCATCGCCGGAAATATCATTCTCCGCCAGCGTGGAACCAAATTCGAGCCTGGCAGCAATGTCGGCCTCGGCCGTGATTACACGATCTGGGCTCTTGTTGATGGCCACGTGAAATTTGACCGCAGTGGCCGCCGTGTCAACGTTGTGCCAGTTACTGCGAACTAATCCTCTTCACAGCTCAGTAAATCTCAAAAACGCGCCGATTTATCGGCGCGTTTTTTTATTGTTCGGGAAAATACGCAAGCACTGCGTCTCCAGCGTCCAAATAGCTCGCAGAACGCATCCCCGACCTAATAGTATCGTGTCATGGAATGCAGATTGGATGAGATTGCAGAGGGAATTCTTGCCTCCTACGAAGAGGTTGGAGGCTTGAATAACACGGACCGTCACAACCTGCCCTCCAAGCGAGCGCTGGACAATCTTTGCGAACAGTTGCTTCAGTTTTTATTTCCTGGTTTTCATGATGAGCGGCCGATTCACAAAAGCGAATTGGCCTCGATCACCCGCGAGCGGCTCAGCGCTCTGGCGGAGCAGTTTGAGGATCAGATTGGGAAAAGCCTTTTGGTCATAAATCCTCAAGCGCCGGCATCGCTCGCCAACGAAGTCTTGATGCGCTTTCTCGGTCGCATGCCTGCGGTGCGGGAGTTGTTGAAAACCGATATTCTTGCTGCTTATGAAGGCGATCCTGCTGCCGTAAGCAGCGAGGAAATTATTCTTTCCTACCCCTTTCTTGAGGCCATTGCGATTCAGCGGTGCGCCCATGTGCTCTATCGCGAGGGCGTGCCCCTTCTGCCGCGAATGATGACCGAGTGGGCCCATACGCGAACCGGTATCGATATCCATCCCGGCGCGGAAATCGGGGAGTATTTTTTCATCGATCATGGCACCGGCGTTGTCATCGGCGAAACATGCCGCATCGGCAAACGCGTGAAGCTCTACCATGGCGTGACGCTCGGAGCCCGCAGCTTTGCCAAGGATGAGTCTGGACAAATCGTGAAGGGCGGGAAGCGCCATCCTGATGTAGGAGACCGTGTAACAATTTACCCGAATTCTACAATTCTTGGTGGCGAGACTTTAATCGGTGATCGCAGCACTATCGGCGCCAATGTTTTCCTAATGCAAAGTGTTCCCTCGGATTCGCTGGTGGTTTACGAGGAGAAACAATTGCGTATCCTTAATAAATCCAAACGCACCGCATCCGAGGATATCGAATGGTTTATCTAGATCACAACGCCACGACACCCCTAGCCAGAGAGGCCAGAGAGGCCATGTTGCCTTTTCTTGACGGGGAGTATGGGAATCCATCCTCCATCCACTCCGCGGGGCGGCGTGCCCGGGCGGCGGTGGATGATGCCCGCGACCGCATGGCGTCTTTGCTTGGGGCGAAGGCGCATGAGATTATTTTCACGGGAGGCGGCACCGAGTCTTGCAACCTAGGCCTAATCGGCATCGCTCGCGCCCATGCCGTGCGTGGCAAACATATCATCGTTTCCGCTGTGGAGCATCATGCCGTCCTCCACGCTGCCGAACACCTGCAGCATTTTGAAGGTTTCGAGGTCACTCTCCTTCCGGTGGATTCCGCCGGAGTCGTTGATCCTACGCTTTTGGCCCGTCTGATTCGCAAGGAGACAAGCGTTGTCTCCATCATGCATGCGAACAACGAAACTGGGGTAATCCAGCCGCTTGAGGAAATTGCAGCGCTCTGCGCAGAGCGGGGCGTGTTTTTTCACACAGATGCCGTTCAGACATTCGGAAAAATCCCTCTTACTACCTCGTTGCCGGGTCTTTCAGCCATTTCAATCGCAGCTCACAAGTTCTATGGTCCCAAAGGTGTGGGAGCTCTTTATCTTCGCGCAGGCATTGCGCTGTCACGCACGTCCTATGGCGGTTCGCATGAAAACTCCCGTCGTCCGGGAACGGAAAATGTCGCCGCCATCGTGGGAATGGCAGCAGCCGCCGAAGTCGCAATAAACCGCGCTGCAGAGGACGCAGAGCGCCTTGTCTTACTTCGTGAGAGGCTCTGGGAGCGAATTCATTTCGTCTGCCCGCAGGCGATTCGAAACGGTGACCCTGCACGATCACTAGCCAATACACTGAATATTAGTTTCCCGGGGGCAGATGGGGAATCACTTTTGATGGGGCTCGATTTGGAGGGCGTCTGTGTTTCCAGTGGTTCTGCGTGCATGGTCGGCTCGATTCAGGCTTCCCATGTCCTCATTGCCATGGGCGTTGATTCACGAACGGCTTTGGCTACGGTCAGGTTTTCCATGGGGCGTGGCACCACGGAGGCTGGTGTCGATCTCGCATCCATAGCCATCGCTCGCGTCGCAAAACTTCAACCTGCATTGGGTGCGTGAAATACAAACAACTCGTCATGGATTTTGGACGCTCGGTCATGAGGCGCGTACGCGCCTCGCCTGATGAGATCGTACTTCCAAGGCGCAAGACCCGCCTGCGCCATGATCCATTGCTGGAGGATTTTGCAAACCAGCTCCTCAAGTCCGTTGGGTGTCGGCAACTTCAAGTGCGTGTCTTTTGGAATCCCGGCCTCCGTACTACGGCTGGTCTGGCCGTGTGGAGTGATCGAATGGTCGTTTTGAATCCCAAGCTTCTTGAGGTTTCTTCTGCGGAGGTTCAGCGGACGTTGCGCCATGAGTTGGCTCACCTCTTGGCCAAGCACCGTGTCGGTCGCCATCGTATCGAAGCGCATGGTGAGGAGTGGCATCAGGCTTGCGCCGATCTTGGAATTCCAAACGAGGCGCGTTGCCATGAACTCCCCTTCAAACGCCGCCGCATCACGCGAAAGTTTTTTTATGCGTGCCCCGAGTGCTCGACGATCCTGGCCCGTGTAAAAATTCTCCGTCGCAAGGCTGCCTGCATCAAATGTTGTCGCAAGCACAACGGTGGAAAATACGATGAGCGTTTTCGTTTCCGTACCATCGAGCGGCCAGAGACTGCAGCAGCTTGAGTTTGATAGGATTTTTCCTGCTGTTTTGAAGAGAGATTAGACGTTGAATCGAAACTCCACGACGTCGCCGTCTTGGACCACGTATTCCTTGCCTTCAAGACGGAGCTTACCGGCTTCACGCGCTTTGGCTTCGGATCCGAGAGTCATGAGATCTTCGAAGGAAACGATCTGTGCGGCGATGAATCCGCGCTCGAAGTCGCTATGGATGACGCCTGCAGCGGCAGGGGCTTTGTCGCCTGCATTGATCGTCCATGCGCGGGTTTCCTTGGGGCCGGTTGTGAGGTAGGTGCGCAGGCCGAGCAGATGGTAGGCGGCGCGGATGAGTTGGCTTACGCCGCTGTCCTTGACACCCAAGCCAGCGAGAAACTCAGCGGCCTCTTCGGCGGGAAGTTCGGCGAGCTCGCTCTCGATCTGTGCACTGATGACTACAGCTTCACAGCCCAGATGCTTGGAGGCGTATTCACGCACGGCCTTCACGTGCTTGGCGGCTGGTGAGTCGCCATCAAGGTTTGAGAGATCGTTTTCTCCCACGTTGCAGGCAAAGAGTGTCGGCTTCGATGTGAGCAGGAAGAATCCTCGCAGGAGTTCTTTTTCGTCAGTGCTGAGGTCGGCCGTGAGAGCGGGTTTGCCGGAGTCGAGATGGGGAATCAGTTTTTCAGCCAGGGCGAGTTCAGCTTTTGCTGCCTTGTCTCCGCTGCGGGCGCCTTTTTGGTTTCGCTCGGCACGTTTTTTTATTGCCCCGAGATCGGCAAGTATGAGTTCCGTGTTGATCACTTCGATGTCGCGCACGGGATCCACTCCGCCGGAGACATGGTGGATGTCTTCGCTTTCAAAACAACGCACGACTTGAATGATGGCATCGACCTCTCGGATATGGCTCAGAAACTGGTTTCCAAGCCCCTCTCCCTCGCTCGCGCCGGCCACAAGCCCTGCGATATCCACAAACTCAATCGCCGCTGGCAGGACTTTTTCGGACTTTGAGAGATCCGCAAGTTTCTGCAAGCGGTCATCAGGCACGTTCACGATACCGACATTCGGCTCGATGGTGCAGAATGGAAAATTGGCCGCTTGGGCCTTACGCGTGCGGGTGACGGCATTGAAGAGAGTGGATTT
>JBIJCR010000093.1:0-9502 GCA_044344595.1 Terrimicrobiaceae bacterium | reverse complement strand
TGATGGATATTTGGAGCATCAGGGGCGATGGCCCTTCAAGATTCGAGCGGGTGAATCGCACGGACGTGGAAAATTCTTTCAAAAAAATCCACTCCCCCAGCGGATGTCCGACCAAGGTTGATAGGGTTGCTAGCGAAATGATCATGAATTTCAAACATCAAGCAGGGAGCAAGGCGAAGCGAGCGCCAAAAAAGCTGCCACATAAATACTGGTCAATTATGTCTCCAGATTTACTGGTTTGGTATTTTGATGCTCTTGATAGCGCCCATTGAAACTAACTATGCCAATCACACTCGATGACTGCTGGGCAAAAACCGACGACAAGGCCGCACCGTCAATATCTATTCGCTCGCATTGCCTATTTGTAGGTGCGGTTTCTGAGGCTTTAATTCAGTCTTTGCCTCCCTCTGTTAAAAACTTGTTTCCAGATGGGGGCGCCGCCCTGATCGCTGCGCACGATATTGGAAAAATCACGCCGGGATTTCTGATGAAATGCCCGGCATGGCGTGCGCGCTGGCAGTCGATTCTTGGACTAGATGCCCCGGATATTTACGAGGGAAACCACGCCAAGGCTGGACAAAAATTCTTGGCCGATTTTTTGGCACCGCGCGTTCCATTGCCCAGGTGGCTTCTGTCTGTGGGAGGACACCATGGGAAATATATTACCAGTAGTGCAAACCCTGGCAGCATTTATGAGGGTGGACATGATTGGGTGAATGAATTCCGTGAAAAACTCCTCGCTGAAATTTGCAGCGAGTTTGGAAGCCTGCCAACAGAAGAGGTTTCAAAATCCGCGCGCCTACATTGGTTCACGGGTTGCATGGTTTTTTCCGATTGGATCGGGTCAGGCGCATCATTTACTCCATCGCTCGAAGGCCAAATTTTTCTGCAAGATGCCCGCAATGCCGCACGCGAAGCGATTTTCTCGATTGGTTGGGCACGTGGCGCTGCCAGAGAAGCGCAAACTTTCGAGAATCTTTTTTCCGATTCCACCGGTGCCTCGTTTCCATCGCGACCTATGCAGTCCACTTTCGTGCAGGCAGTGGACTCGCCGGGGCTTTATATCTTGGAGGCACCCATGGGTCTCGGTAAAACTGAAGCAGCGCTGGCAGCCGCTTATAAGCGCTGGTGCAAAGGTGGCGAAAGAGGCCTTTATTTTGCTCTACCCACTCAACTCACCAGCAACCGCATCCATGAGCGGGTGGAGGGCTTTCTCCGAAATGCGCTCGAAGAGAATGCAACACTCGCTTTGGTTCATGGGAATGCTTGGCTCTCGGACCACCGATTTGTTGCGATCAAGCCTACCAACAACACAGCAGAAGAAGGAGCCGAGCAAGCGAACCTCTGGTTCACAGATAATCGAAAAGCCCTGCTTGCCCCGTTTGGCACAGGCACAGTTGATCAGGCCCTCATGTCTGTCATGCCGGTCAAGCATTCCGCAGTTCGCCTTTTTGCTCTCAGTGGCAAGGTCATCGTCATCGATGAAGTGCATTCCTACGATCCTTATACTTCCGCGCTTTTGGATCGTGCCGTCGAGTGGCTACTCAAGACAGGAGCCACAGTCATCGTGCTGTCTGCAACACTCACAAAGGCTCGCCGCGCGGCATTGGTGGCCGCTGGCGGCGCGGTCGAAGAAAATTTATCTGAGACATATCCGCTTATCACAAAAGTCGCCACAGGCTCTTCGAAAGCGGAAACGATTGAAGTTTCACAGGACGGTCTGGAGGCCCGTGAGGTTGACATCTCCCACATCGCGCCTGATTGCGAGTACTGGATTTGCAAGGCTTCTTCGGCAGCTCAGAGGGGAGCCTGTGTGCTGGTGGTGCGTAATACGATTGCATCCGCGCAGGAAACCTTTCGACAACTCAAATCAGCTCTCAACGACTGCGGAGCGCCTTTTGGTCTTTTGCACAGCCGATTTCCCCAATTCCAGCGGGAGGAAAATGAACGACATTGGACAACACTACTTGGAAAGGGTTTCGAGCAACGCCCCCGAGGGTGTATCCTTGTCGGAACCCAAGTCGTGGAGCAGTCCATCGATATCGATGCCGACCTGTTGTTCACTGATATCGCTCCGACAGATCTCATCCTCCAGCGCATAGGCCGCCTTCATCGCCATGAAAGAGTTCGTCCCACGGGTTTTGAACGAGCAGAATGCATCATCCTCAATCCTGTCGTGAATTGGGAGGGTTCGGTCGATGAGATTAAAAGCTCCTTGGGATCGTCTGCATATATCTATCCTCCATTTACACTTTTCCAGACGCAGAAAGTATGGCAGGGCATGGGTGTTTTGAATTTACCCAACCACATTCGGGGTGTTCTTGAGGCTTCATCGAGCATCCCTTCGCCTCTTCCCGCTGGCGCAGCGGCATTTTTGGCTGAAATGAATGTAGAAATTCAAAAGATGACTGGAACGGCTTGGATGAATCAGGTTTTTGGAACTGTAGGCGTACAAGACTCTGAGGAGGGGCAAACCCGCTGGAAATCCAAACCCACAGCCTCGGTTGTTTTGTTAAAATCCCAGCCGCAGCAAAATCGCGATGGCATGACTATCGAGTTTTTGAATGGAGTCACCCTGTCCTTCAAACTTGGCTTTTTTGACTTTGAGTTGGCCCGCAATCTTCACCTCAACGCCTGCAAAGTCCCTCGATACCTTGTCGCTTCACTGCCTGCTCCAGATTGGTTGAAGCAGCATTTCCCAAATTCCGTTCTCGCTGTGAAATCAAGCGACTCGCACGCGTGCACACCATGCGAGGGGGAAAGCGACTACGATCTTTTTTATCACCAAGAACGCGGACTTTGGCATGAGCGCAAGACTCCTCAGCCCAAATTCGATATCTCCGAAAACGAGTCCTGGTTCTAAATCCCAACTGCAAACCGAATGACACATTTCAACCTTGTTAGAGATCCGTGGATTCCAGTCCGCTATCTGGATGCTTCCAGCAAACTCGTCAGCCTTGAGAGGCTCTTTAAAGATTGTGCATCCATTGCCGATCTCGACTGCCAAGCCCACGAACGCATCTCGCTCATGCGCCTTCTGGTCTGCATCGCCCAAGCGGAATTGGGCGCGCCCGATTCTCCCGAAGATTGGTGCAACTTCGGAAGTGATCTGGAAATCCGAACGGTGGCTTATTTGAAGCGTCCTGATATTCAGCCGCATTTCAACCTGTTTGGCGATGGATCGCGGTTTCTCCAAGGAATCGTGAACGAAAATGAAAAGAGCTATTTGGCAACACAGATGGTCTTTTATTTTGCAACGGGCAATTCTCCCACATTACTCGACCACTCAGGTGGAACGGACCGCGTTTTAACCTGCGACTTCCTTGCACGGACCTTGCTCGCCTACCAGAATTTCTTCGTCGGCGGGTCTATGGCCTCAAAAGTTAAGGGCAATGGGCCGAGTCTCAAGTTTCTGCATGCTTTTGTATTTGGTAAGAACCTAAAGAAAAGCATCCTATTAAACTGCGTTGATGCAGAGACCTTGGCCGATTCGGGGATAAACATGGGGCGACCAATTTGGGAAAGCAATGCCCAAGCATCTACCTCCTCCTATCTGGGAAGGCTTGTTCCTTTTTCATGTAAAGTGAGGCTCCATACCAATCGAATACATGTGTGGATTGAGGATGGTCTGGCCTATCCAGAATTTCCTGAATCGAGGGAGCCAGCAGCAACTATTGGCACAAAAGGTGATCATCGATTTCTCCTAAGGGCAGACTTGGGGAAGGGAATTTGGAAGGATTTGCATGTGGTCTTGAATGTCCAACGATCAAGTGCAAGCACTCTTGGCGCGCCTTTGTGTCTAAGGAGCCACATGGGTGAATTGGAACAGGGGGAATTTCAACTCTGGTTGGCCGAACTTTGCAAAGCGAAGGATGCAAAAATAATTGATTTACTGGAATCCCACCTCAGCGTCCCTGTTTCACTTCTGAATGATCGTGGGCGCGCCCACTACGAAAGCGGGATCATCTTCGCCGATACCCAATCGAACTACCTCTTCGGCGCGGTGAAACAAAATGGTGCCGCTCTTAAAAACGAAAACCCGCCGACCGATGAGGCCAAGAAGCAATTCTGGCATGCGCTGGAAGCTCAATGCTCCGTGCTCCTACAAATCGCTGGGACTCCCGATATCCTCAATGGACTCTCCTTCGGCGAAGGTAATGACGATTGGACTGTCGCCGTCCGCCGGGCAGCCAAGGAGGCCTACGACCATGTTTGTCCACGACAGACACCACGCCAGATGCAGGCCTATGCCGCTGGATTGAAAGTTTTGTTTCCCAAACCCAAGAAAAAGAAAGCCGCCACCACTTGAAAACTGAAACTCCCAAAAACGAACTGCTTATTGAACAACTGCTCGGTATCTGCCGCGACCGAGGGAATCTGGCCGCGCTGCGCCGCTACTGGAGCCCGGCCACGCGCCATTACGCCTATCCCATTCTCGGCCGCCTCGGAGCACTGGAGGCACACCGCTTGGGCGATGCACTCACGGCTGCCCTTTACGCCACAAATCCCGGCCACCAGCTGGGTGGAAGCACGCTTGGCAAAGCCTGCTTAAGCCTTGGGAAAGGAGATGCCTTGGAATCGATGGAGCGGCATTTCCGGCGCTTGCTCGCATTCGACGCCTCCGAGCTGGATGCGCTTGGTGACCAGTTGCACCGCCTCTTCATCCGCTTCGCAGGCGATGGAATCGCGCTGGATTACAACCGCCTTCTCTGGGATCTCCGCAAATGGAACAAATCCGCCGAGGACATCAAAGCGAGGTGGGCCTGCGACTTTTGGCAGGCTCCTCTCGAGGCTGCACAAGGAGCTGCGCAATGAGCTATCTGGCAAAAATCGAAATCGACCACGAGACCGCTTACAAGGCCGGTCTTCGCGATAGCTACGCATGGCACCAAAAGAGCTGGCTGGCTTTCCCTGGACGCGATGGCGAAGAGCGGGACTTTTTAACACGGCTTGATGAGATCGACGGGGGCTTCCGCCTCCTTCTCCTCTCCGCAACTTCGCCCACGCGGCCGGCTTGGTGTCCGGAGCCATCATGGGAGTGCAAGGAAATCACCCCGGCATTTTTCTCCCATGCCACTTATCGATTCTCCCTCATGGCGAACCCCACCAAAAAAGTTCGCTCTGCGCCAGATGGTAGACTGCTTAAAAACAGCCGCCGTATCGCGCTATCCAAACGCGAGGACCTCCTCGACTGGCTTCGCCGAAAAGGCGAGGCCGGAGGCTTTACCTTCGAAGCCGAAAAAACACGCACCATTCCGAGACCACGACAAGCCTTTCTCAAAAAAGGCCAAGTCGGCCTTCATACGGCAACGGAATTTGTCGGTCTGCTCACCGTCACAGATGCCGCCGCCTTTAAAACAGCCGCTACGCAAGGGATCGGCCCCGCCAAGGCCTTTGGCTTCGGAATGCTGTGCTTAAGCCCCGTTTAAATTCGACCCTCGTAGTCATCATGCACACCGATAAAAAACCATATCATCTCATCGTTTTGGCGTATGCCAAGAACGCGGACTTCACGATTCACTCGGGCCGACCAGTAGCGCCCCACGGGCTTAAAATGGAGCGAGGGGTGAAACGGATTCTCCAGCCACAGGCAGAATTGCTTCCGCGCTTGAACACGCAGGGAAGCAGGCAACATGGCGAATTGCTTACGAAATGCGAGCGTCGTCGAGGACTTCATTCAATGGCACCGTGGCTCCAGCCTCAAACTCCCGAACCGCTTCCGCAGCCATGGCATCAAAAACACCGTCATTCACCGCCACTTCGAGCTTCTGATCCACCATGTCGGCCGTCCACTCATCCACCATGCGCCCGAGATCGATAACCTCTTCCGCAGGCAGACTCCGAACCAAAACCATCACATCCGCAGCACTCATATAAACTAAACAAAACACCCTAAATCCCAAAAATCAAACACATCATGAAACTCATCGAACTCCATATCCTCCAATCATTCCCCGTCTCATGCCTCAATCGTGACGATGTGGGCTCACCAAAATCGGCCGTCTTCGGTGGCGTGCAGCGCGCCCGCCTTTCCAGCCAATGCTTGAAGCGGGCAGCAAGGTTGGCATCTTCCGAAGACTCCCCATCCTTCTCTGGAATTCGTAGTCGACTCCTCAGAGACTCGTTTATTGAGGCTTTGCAAGCTGAAGGCATGGACTCCGCCAAATCTGCCGAAAGCGCAAAAGCCATTTGCGAACTTTTCAGCAAAATCGATTCCAAAAACGAGGCACAAGTCACAACGGCCGTCTATCTCTCACCTTCGGAAATTCGCGACATAGCAAAAGCGATTGCGGGTGGTGAAGACCTCAAGAAAGCAGCAAAAAATGCCCAGCGCCTTGATGCCGCCGATATTGCCCTGTTCGGCCGGATGATTGCCAACGATGCCACGCTCAATGTTGAAGGAGCAGCCATGTTTTCCCATGCCCTCTCGACCCACAAGGCATCCAACGAAATTGATTTTTTCACAGCGGTGGATGACCGAAAGACCGACGCAGAAGATGCTGGCGCAGGGATGATGGGGACCTTGGAATACACTTCCGCCACCTACTACCGCTATGCAGCAATCAATCTCGACCAGCTCACCGCAGATACCCATCTCGGCAAACTGACTACAGAAGAGCGTCGTGCCATTCTTTCCAAATTCATTCAAGCCGTATTGACCGCCGTCCCGGGCGCACGAAAAAACTCCATGAATGCTGCCACTCTTCCCTTTGAAGTCCTCGGCATCGTTAAGGACAAAGGCCAACCTATTCAGCTTGTGAATGCGTTTGAGACTCCAGTCCGGGCCTCTGGCGGCGGACTCAACGCAGCCTCTCTGGAAGCCATGAAGGCCGAACTCGAGAAGCTGACAAAGACTTGGGCCATTCAGCAAAATGAATTCTGGCTCTCCGAGATTGGAATCACCTCCTTTCTCGAAAACCTCACCAGCCATGTCCAATAGCTTCCTCGCCTTCCAAATCGACGCGCCCATGCAGTCGTGGGGTGTCGCATCACGCTACCAGCACCGCGAGTCGGAATCGTTTCCAACCAAAAGCGGCGTCACGGGCATCCTCGCGGCCGCGCTGGGCATCGATAAGCACGCGCCAGGCGAAGACGCGGCCATCGCGCCTCTCGCGGATTTAAAAATGACTGTCCTCCACGCTCCCAAGCAACCAAAGAGGTCTGTGCAGCGCCTCTCCGATTTTCACACTGTCGGGGGAGGCTGGGTCGATGATTGGAAGGCTGATAAAAATGATCTTCGTGCAAAAATGCATACGCCGAAGAAGGCAGGGGATGGCAGTCCCTTTGGAACAGTCATCACACACCGCACCTACCTCACCGACACGCGCTTCATCGTTCTTTTGGAGGGGGGAACCTCACTCCTCGAGCAGTGTGCCGCCGCTCTTGAGAATCCCAAGTGGGGCGTATGGTTCGGTCGCAAATGCTGCATTCCAGCTGCTCCATTGTTGCCCACTCTCGCGCCAAGCCAAGAGGAGGCTCTTCAAAAAATCTCCAACTTGCTCGGCTTGGATCAATCTGTGGTTCCTGTAGGCGAAGGCAGGTGCGAAGCCGCCCTCGACGGCGTCTGGTATCAGCAAGACAAGCCCGTTTCCTTCGGCCGCAGGGAGTTTCTTTCCAGACCTGTGAGCCGGATTCTGCATTTATCAGAAAAACAGACCCCATAGCGCGAACCTTCCGAGACTCTTTTCTTTATGCCCGTCTTTGAACGCCCACCGCTGGAAACCCTCGCTCCAGCCAAGGATCGTTGGACTCCCATTTATCTCGAGCACGGCCGTGTGGAGGTGGATGACGCCTCCATCAAGTGGGTCTCTGCAAATGGCCTCATCTGCCCCCTGCCAGTTGCCACCATTTCCGCCATCATTCTCGGCCCTGGAACGACAATCACCCATGCAGCGATAAAAGCCGCAGCCCAGTGCAACTGCCCGCTCCTCTGGCTCGGCGAAGATGGTCTGCGTTTCTACGCCTTCGGCATCACTCCCAATCACGACAACTCCATGGCCCGCGTCCATGCCACCGCTTGGGCAGCTCCACAGAAAAGAAACGAAGTCGCCCGCCGAATGTTCCGGCACCGGTTTTCCGATGTCCCCACGGGCGGCGTTTCCATTACACAACTCCGGGGCATGGAAGGCCGTCGTGTCAAACAGACCTACGAGGACCTTGGCCGCAAATTTGGCGTCACTTGGAAAGGTCGCGACTACAACGCCTCAAACTGGAACATCGCCGACAACATTAACCGCGCCCTCTCAGCCGCAACCGCCTCACACTATGCTCTCACAGCAGCCGTATGCTGCTCCATGGGCTTCATCCCACAACTCGGCTTCGTCCACCAAGCCGGCACACTCCCGTTCATCTACGACGCCGCCGACCTCTACAAACACGAAACCTCCTGGCCTGCCGCCTTCGAGGCCATATCCATCGACCCCAAGGACGACGGCACCCTCGTGAGAAAAATCCTCAAGCGCAATGTCGAACAGACCCGCATGCTCAAGCGAATGCCCGACGACCTCATCGCCCTCTTCAAGGACTTTGAAGAAGTGTCTCCACCCGAGACCCACCCGCTGCAGCCCCACTCCGAAGCATGACAGTCCTCGTAGGCAATGATGTTCCTCCCGCTATTCGAGGACATCTCAAAAGATGGTTCGCAGAGCCTCGCCCCAATGTCTTCGTCGGCACTATCAACTCCCGCAGCCACCGGAAAGTCCTCGACTTCATTAAACGCAATGCCCCACCGGATTTCGGCCTCCTTTCCATTTCAACCTACCCAAACTGCCAAGGCTACATCATCGAACGCATAGGCCCCGAAGGTAAATCCGGCCGCCGCGATGTCGAACTCAGCGGCCTCCACCTCATAGCCGAAAGCTGGATTCCCGAGCAAAATATCCCTTTCTGACACCCCTCCAAAACTTCCCCAATCGACAAAAAATAACGCATAACATACTATCACAGCAGAGATGTCCCCACCCGCGTGGGGATGGCCCGGCCTATTTGAAAAAAAAATTGCAAAAGTGGTGGATGACCCCACCCGCGTGGGGATGGCCCGGCTTTATCTGTCCCATAAACCCGACCGTCTTTGATGTCCCCACCCGCGTGGGGATGGCCCGGTCCAAACGTTCGGTTATTTATCACTAAAGACGATGTCCCCACCCGCGTGGGGATGGCCCGCGACAACGGCAGCCGTCTCTGTTCGCTCGGACGATGTCCCCACCCGCGTGGGGATGGCCCGATTGACCACATCAGAGTTTGGGCTGTCGTGTCGATGTCCCCACCCGCGTGGGGATGGCCCGACGCCCGATGTGACGAGTGAGCCAATCGTTATGATGTCCCCACCCGCGTGGGGATGGCCCATACAGCTGGGTGATTTTGCCAAACGATATAAAGATGTCCCCACCCGCGTGGGGATGGCCCGCGACCCCGAGAATCCAATCAATTACATGCGAGGATGTCCCCACCCGCGTGGGGATGGCCCGACAAACAGGTCTTCTCGAACAGGCCGAACAGTGAT
>JBIJCR010000179.1:0-9336 GCA_044344595.1 Terrimicrobiaceae bacterium | reverse complement strand
CCGCCCGGTTTGCACCGGGGTGGGCGGTATGTTCTCTGTGACACTTTCCGTCGACCGGGACTTTGGCCCCGGCCCCCCGCGCATTCTACGCGGCATGCTGCCTTGTGGTGTCCGGACTTTCCTCTCCCGACTCGCCTTGCGGTGAGCCAAGAGCGACCGTCCGCCATCAGTGGACAATGTAGATGCGTGGCAGGGTTTTTCAAGCGGCGATCGTGTGGATTTGGATTTTGCGGACTGGGAGATCGGTGATACGCATACGGGCATGTCGAGCACTGATCATCTGGCGGACCGCGCGGCGAGGGCTGAAAAAATCATCGCCGCACCCGAAAATTTCAAGGTTTGCGAGGGGTGTGAATCCATCGTCACGATGCGGGTCACCTCGTGTCCGAACTGTCACGGGTATCGCTTTGATGAAGCGCCGGAGCGGGTGGTCGAGCAGGCGCGGCTGCTGGCCTCGCGTCCGCAGCAGAGTGTGACGGCCGAGGATTTGTCATAGTTGCCTGGATTACTATGGCTGTGACGAAGAACAAGTCGGCGCGACGGGAATGGCGGTTTTGGCGCTGGGCTTTGTGTTAGGGGATATCGGCGCGAGCCAGTTATGTGTATCAGTTGGCGGTGAGCATCGCGAGTGCGGAGGCTGCTCTGGGTGTGGCGTCGCTGATTATTTGGACACTTTTTTGTGATGTGGGTGAAATGTGCAATGCTGATTATGCAAGCGGATTATCACAGGGAGCGTATGATTTTCGCGTTGATGACGCGTATTTTTTATGGGTGTCCGACGGGAGCTGCGAGCGGGTGTGTGATGGCGTGTCTGCTTATCTTTGGAGCGGCACTGCTCTTCGGAGACGGAGCAATCACTCGTGCTGTTTCGGTGTTGACTGGGGTGGAGGGCTTATCAAGAGAGAGGTAGGAGTCCTGTTCTGATTCGCTGCCGTTGGCTGCGGGAGTCAAGTTGACGGCGCAGTTTTTGCCATGCGGCTTTTTCGACATCGCCCACCGCTCTCCAGTTTTTGGCAGCTGCGAGACGCCTGGCGAGTGCAAAGTCCGAGGCGGCAGCCCGATAATCCTGTGCTGCGCCGCCGTGGAGCAGAGCGAGTTTTTCGGAGATGGCTGCTGCTAGTTGGCATTCCTTCGAGCGGTCGCGTGCGAGGGACCATGTGATGAGTTCGAGCCTAGCTATGATCGTTGGATCGATTTTTGAGCCAGTTTGTTCGGCGATAATGGAAAATGTTTTTTCCAAAAACGGCAGGGCCTGCTCCTCGTCGGCTTGATCAGCCGCTTCTGCAAACGCACGTTGAGCTTCCATTGCCCTCCATGCCGCCGATAGTGCGGGGATGGGCGGAATCAGGTATTGGCCGTTCAGGATACGATAAAAATCTAAGAAAGTCTGCGTGTGCTTGTCTGCTGCCGTATGCCGCCAAATACTGATGTGGAGGTCCGCCATGGCAGCGGCATCAAACCCGGAAAGCGAGCTGCTTCGCGGCCAAAACAAATACCCGCTGAGCGCGATGATGGCGGCCAGAAAAAATTTGACAACAAAGCGCACAGGCGTCGACCGCGATCAGAGGCAGAGCCGCTCATAGAGCGCATCGAGTGGCAGCTGGAGCCCGATGAAGAACTCCCCGAACTCGGCGTATTGTGCACTCACCTCGTCGAAACGCATCTCATAGACGATTGCTTTGATGTCCGAGGTCGTCCTTGCAAAGAGGGTCACGAACCACTCCTCGTCGTCGAGGCCGGTCGAGCCGGTGATGAGTTGGAGAATGCGGCCCGAATAGGTGCGGCCGACGCGGGCGTGGCCGGCCATGAGTTTTTTGCGGGCATCGAAATCAAGCGCATACCAATTCTGGCCTGGCGTGCGGCGTTTGGACATCGGGTAAAGGCAGACGACAGGCCAGTCGGGGAGGTTCGGCTCAAGGCGATCCTTCAGATATTTCGCCATGCGGGCCCTGAAGGCCTGCATCTTCTCGTCGAAGGCCGGCGTGCCCGGAGCGAGTTTGTCCTCGGCCTCGAGCGTGGCGGCGTATTCCGCATCACTGGTGGTGTATTCGCTGCGCTCGGTCATCGAGAGCCAGCTAAAGGTCGGTGTGAGAATGTCCGGCCCGAGGGCGGTCGCAAGACGCTTGGCGAAGGCGTCGGCATTTTGCAGGTCCGGCGTAAGCAGCATGAAGCCGAGGTCGGCCTTTGGCGTGACCATGCTGAAGAGGAGGAGCTGCGTGCCGGGGGTCGCACGGATTTCGCGGACGAGTTCGGCAAGGGCGGTCTTGGCTACGATGCGCGCGGATTTGTTGAGGACTTCCCAAGCGGAATACTCCACGCGGAAGAAAAGGTGGAGGACATGGCGGCCCTCGGCGGGTAGGATTTCAGGTGGTGTCTGCATTTTCTGAATTTGGAAAAATTTTTGATCAGGCTCAAAAAACGGTTGCAATCCGGTGGACGTGCAACCAATTTGCGATCTCAATTCATCAAATCAATATGGCAGACGTAGCAAACAAATACAGCGACAACGTTGAGGGAAAATTTTTCGTGGATGACCAGTGCATCGACTGCGATTTGTGCCGCGAGACAGCTCCGGCAAATTTCAAGCGCAATGACGATGGCGGACACAGCTATGTCTACAAACAGCCGGAGACTCCCGAGGAGGAGGCTCTCTGCCAAGAAGCGATGGATGGCTGCCCGGTGGAAGCCATCGGAAACGATGCCTAAACCCTGAAATTTAAAAACAGGCTCCCGGCCCCAAACCGGGAGCCTTTTTTATGTCTGCAGAATCTATCAGAGCCAAAGTCATCGCCGAGTGGCGTGGGCTGCAGGAACCCTTCGAGCGGAAGGACCGCTGCGCGGCGGTCGGCGATGTGCTGCAAAAGCTCATGCCGAAGCTGGGTCTTGGCGAGCGCTTGAACGAAAGCGAAGTGCGCGCGGCTTGGAAAGAAGTGGTGGGTGATTTCATCGCGCAACACGCTGCTCCGGCGGGCTTGAGCGGCGGTGTGCTCGGAATCCATGTTCTCCAGCCCAGTCTGCGCTATGAACTTGAGAGAAACTGGACGAGGGAAATCCTCGCCAAGCTCCAGGAGCGCTTCGGAAAAAAGGCGATCCGGGAAGTCAAATTCCGTATTTCCTGATCGGTAGGCATCCCGAAAAATCGCGCTTCCGAGGGAAAAATTCATTGCCAACGCGCGGGCGCATCCGCACAAGTGAAGGAGGCGCAACCGAGGCGTCCCCTAACATTTTTAAAACATGAGCGAACGACGAGTCGTCGTGACCGGCATGGGCGTTGTCAGCCCGGTTGGAAACGATCTGCAAACATTCTGGGAATCCCTTATCAAAGGACGCAGTGGCATAGGGCGTTTCGAAGCCTTCGATTCGACGGCCTATGACTGCAAAATCGCCGGCGAAGTGAAAAACTTCGAGGCGGTGAAGTATTTTAAAAATCCCAAGACGGTGAAGCGCACGGATCGCTTCACTCAATTTGCGATGGCCGGGACCAAGATGGCTCTCGAAGACTCGGGGATCGACCTGGAAACTGTGGATCGCGCTCGCTTTGGCGTGATGATCGGCAGCGGCATCGGAGGGCTCTACAGCATGGAGGAGGAGGCGCACCGCTTGGCGGATCGCGGTCCCTCGCGGGTGTCGCCATTTACTATTGCGATGATGATTTCAAATATGGCCAGCGGCATGGTCTCGATGGAATATGATTTGCGCGGGCCGAACATGTGCATCGTCACCGCCTGTGCGACGGCGAACAACTCACTCGGCGAGGCTTGGCGCATCATCAAATTCGGCGACGCGGATGCCTTTATTGCGGGAGGCGCCGAGGCGACAATCACGCCACTTGGCATTGCTGGCTTCGCCTCCATGAAGGCGCTGAGCTGCCGGAATGATGATCCGCAGAAGGCCTGTCGTCCGTTTGACAAGGACCGCGATGGATTTGTCATGAGCGAAGGCGCGGGGATCGTGGTGCTCGAGGAATATGAGCACGCGAAAAAACGCGGCGCGAAGATTTATTGCGAACTCGCTGGCTATGGTTGCACGGCGGATGCCTACCACATGACCGCTCCCATGCCTGAGGGCGAAGGCGCGGCGCGCGCGATGACCATCGCCATGCGCCATGCGAAGGTCGCTCCCGAGCAGATCGACTATATCAACGCCCACGCGACATCCACCGGCCTCGGCGACATCTGCGAGACCCGGGCCATCAAGCTTGCCCTTGGCGACCATGCGCGCAAGGTCGCTGTGAGTGCGACAAAATCCACCACTGGCCACCTGCTCGGAGCGGCCGGTGGCGTCGAATTGGCCGCCAGCGCGCTGGCCATCAAAAATGGTCTCATTCCACCAACCATCAATCTCGAAAATCCCGACCCTGAGTGCGACCTCGACTGCGTGCCGAATGTGGCGCGCGAGGCGAACCTCGCTTGCGTGATGAGCAATTCCTTTGGATTCGGCGGCCACAATGCCACGATTCTTCTCAAGGCTGTTGGGTAAAGCCTGCGGGAGATCGCGGGTAAAACCAGAGCGGTTGGTTTTCGAGCATAATGAACGAATCCGACATTGAGGTCCGAACTTATTTTGCCAGGGGAAAGAACGCTCTCGTGGCGCGGGCGGATTTCTCGGAGCTTTATGCCTCTTGGTATTTGCACCGTCTGGATTACGGCATCGAAATACCATCCGAAGTCGAGGATCTCGGGCGCGATGCGCTGGCTGCAGTGACGCTTCACTGCGCGAGTCGTCCTTGGCGGGAGGCCTGCGCTTGGACGATCAAATTTCCAACCCCGAGAGCGAATCTTTTTGCGGCGGGCGACAACAATACCGGCACGGTCGTGGCGCGAGTGGTCACGGAGGATGCCGCGCCCATCGAGAAAGGGATGTTTTATTCGGATGTCGTGGAGGATTTGAAGCCGCCAAGGCGGAGTGCGGTGGATTTCGAGGCTGGCTCGGTTTTTGACGCGGTGGAGATTTTCTACGAACGGAGCGAACAGCGTCCCGTGCGGTTTTTCCGTCATGATGAGGAGGATATCGTAATGGTCGCCGCGCAACCGGATTGCGATCTGGAATGGCTGCAGGGCCTCACGACGGAAGGTGTCCGCACATTGGATCAGAGTGTCGAGTTATCTCTCCTAGAGAAACGGCAGTTCACATTTTCCTGCGGCTGCAATCAGGAGCGGATGCTGGATTTTATCGCCCCCGTTTTCCAGCGCGAAGCGGACGGGCTTTTTGGCGGCGATGCCTCGCTTACGGTCACCTGTCCTCGATGCGGTGCACGGCATGTCCTAACGCGCGAAGCCTTGGAGGCGCGCTGCATACGGGACACGGATAATTCCAAACCAGGTACTCTATGACATCTACTGCTTCCACCCTTTCCCCAGAACAAAAAATCGGCGGCATTCTCACGCCGCTGAGCGCCATTCGCGGGTCGAATGATATCGGCATCGGCGACACGGAAACGCTCGTCGAGCTGGCGGTATGGGCTTCGCAAAAGGGTTTCCGGCTTATTCAGATTCTGCCCGTCAACGAAACGGGGTCTGATCACAGTCCCTACAACATCATCAGTTCGATCGCCTACGAACCTGTCACGATCTCAGTGAGCCCACAGTGGCTGCCGGATGTCACGGAAAAGGATTTCGCGCGTGTGAGCAAAAAACACGATGCCGCCATGCTGCGCGAGGGGCCCGTGCGCTACGGCGCGGTGAAGTCGCTCAAGCGGGAGCTGCTCGCGCTCGGACACAAAAATTTCCGGAGTGCAAAGGGAAGATCTGCGCGGATTGCGGAGTTTGAAGCTTTCCGGGATGCCGAATCGGAATGGCTGGAATCCTACGCTCTCTTCCGCGCCTTGATTGCTTGGAACAACAACGATGAAGTCACCAGCAACTGGCCGGAGGAGCACCGCTGCCCGGAGGCCGCGCGCGAGTGGTTGGCCGAATTGGACGAGAAGCCAGCGGAGCTTTTTCACGAGCAGGTTGATTTTTTCAGTTATGTCCAATGGATCGCCCATTCGCAATGGCGTGCCGTGCGTGCTGAATTCGACAAGCTTGGGATGGCGCTCATGGGTGACATTCCTGTTGGGGTGAGCCTGTACAGCGCGGATGTGTGGGCGGAGCCGGAGATTTTTGACATCCAGCGCTCGAGCGGCGCCCCGCCGGAGAAGGTTTTCAAAAGCGATCCCTTCACGGAGAAGTGGGGGCAGAACTGGGGATTCCCGCTCTACAATTGGCAGGCGATGGCGCGCGACAATTTCGCTTGGTGGCGGCGGCGACTCGAAGCGGCGCGCTCGGTTTTTCACCTGCTGCGGGTGGATCATGCACTGGGATTTTTTCGTATCTACAGTTTTCCGTGGCGTCCACAGGACAACGCACGCTTCACCGACCTCACGCCCGAGCAGGCGAGGGAAATCACGGGCGGGCCGTTGCCCGGCTTTGTGCCGTTTGATGACAGCACGCCGGAGAACCGCGAATACAACCGCAGGCAGGGTGAGATGTTGTTCCGCATGATTCTTGAGGAGACCGGACCGCACCGCCTGATTGCGGAAGATCTCGGCGAGCTTTCGCCTTATGTGAGACCGACCTTGGAGGCGCTCGACATACCTGGTTTTAAAATCCCGCAATGGGAGCTCGGGTGCAACGGGGCGCTGATTCCCGGCGCCGATTATGCGCGCCTGAGCCTCGCCACATTTGCCACGCACGATCACCCGCCGGTCAGGCAATTCTGGGAAGATTGGAACGAAGCGGCGAAGAATACGGAAACGCGGGAGCGTGCTGTCTCCGAGATGCGCGAGTTGCTCGATTTCTGCGGGTGTGCGGATATCGAAGTGCCCTGCGATTTCACGCCGAAAATCCACGACGCGCTCATCAAGGGTCTCTTCGCATGCAATTCTTGGCTCGCTGTTCATCAGATCACAGATGTTTTCGCGCTGCGCGAGCGTTTCAATGTGCCAGGTGCCGTCGGGGACCAAAATTGGACCTGCCGCGTTCCGGGCTGCATCAAGGATTGGACCAAGCTTTTCAAAAACGAAATTCAAACGACCTCTGCCGCCTTGCAAGCGACCGGGCGCATCTGAAGAGCGCGTGTTGCACCGCAGGCCAAAAACATCCACAATACGCACATGAGCACTGCCACAGATGCCGCCCTGCCCGACGCCGGAGGCCACTTCGGCCAATACGGCGGGATGTTTGTCCCCGAGACACTGATGACCGCCCTGCGCGAATTGGAAACCGAATACCATGTCGCGCGGAAGGATCCGGAATTTCGAAAAGAACTCGCCGCATTGCTGGGTGATTTTTGTGGTCGTCCCACGCCGCTCTACTTCGCCGAGCGGCTCACGCAGAGACTCGGCGGCGCGAAAATTTATCTCAAGCGCGAGGACTTGCTGCACACCGGCGCCCACAAGATCAACAACGCCATCGGCCAGATTTTGCTCGCCCGCCGCATGGGCAAAACCCGCATTATTGCCGAGACCGGTGCCGGTCAGCATGGTGTCGCTACGGCTACAGCTGCGGCACGATTTGGATTCGAGTGTACGATTTACATGGGCGCGGTGGACATGGAGCGCCAAGCCCTCAATGTGGCCCGCATGCGTTTCCTCGGAGCAAAAGTCGTCGGTGTCACCGCAGGCCAAGCCACGCTCAAGGAGGCGATCAACGAAGCCATGCGCGACTGGGTCACCAATGTGCGGAACACCCACTACATCCTCGGCAGCGCGCTTGGCTCGCATCCGTATCCCATGATCGTCCGGGATTTTCACCGCGTCATCGGCGACGAGACCCGCCGGCAAATCCTGCAGCGCGAGGAACGCCTGCCCGACCTTCTCGTCGCCTGCGTCGGCGGAGGCAGCAATGCGATCGGGTTCTTTTATCCGTTCCTAAAAGACGAATCCGTAAAGCTCACCGGTGTCGAAGCCGGCGGCGACGGCATCGTGCGCGGTCGCCACGCCGCACGCTTCCAAGGCGGTAAACTGGGAGTCCTCCAAGGCACAAAAACCTGGCTCCTCGCCGACGCCGACGGCCAGATCGAGCTCACCCACTCCGTCTCCGCGGGTCTCGATTACGCTGCCATCGGGCCCGAGCACAGCTATTACCGCGACTCCGGCCGCATCGATTACGACTACGCCACCGACGCCGAAGCCCTCGCCGCCTTCCGCACCCTAGCTGAAGTCGAAGGCATCATCCCCGCCCTCGAAACAGCCCACGCCATCGCCCATGTCATCAAAGTCGCCCCAACGATGGCGAAAGAGACCATCCTCATCGCCAACCTCAGTGGCCGTGGTGACAAGGATGTGAGCCAGGCGGCCGAGATTTTGTTGAAGGATTAATCGCTGCCATAAACCCAGCGCCTGTTGAGAAGCGGGAGGATGGGCATCGCTGACGATGAAGGTGAGGCCGTGAAGCCCACGGGATTGGAGAGAGGCAAGGAAGGAGCGCCAGTGAGCCTCGGCCTCGCTGAGGGCAGCGCTGACGCCGAGAACGGAGCGTTTCCCATCGGGTCCTATCCCGATGGCGATGAGCACGGCGCAGTCCAGAAGTTGGCCGCCCTGCCGGATCTTTTCGTATCTGGCGTCCAAGACCATGTAGGAACAGCTTCCCAGAGGGCGGTCCCGCCAGGATTGGAGTTCGGCATCGAGTTTGGCGGCGGCAGTGCTGACCTGGGTGGAACTGACGGAATGCCCGCAGAGTTCCTCGACGATTTTGGTGACTTTGCGGGTCGAGACGCCCTGGACATACACCTCAGCTAGAGAGAGCATGAGGGCTCTTTCGCTGCGGATGCCCTTTTCCAGAGCGCTGGGATAAAAGTCCACGCCGTCGCGAACCTGGGGGATGCGGAACTGGATGAGGCCGACACGGGTGGCGAGGGTTTTGGGTTTGAAGCCGTTGACGCGACCCAAGCGGCCATCGCACCGCTCGTAGGGACGGGTCTGGAGGACGGCGGAGCGCTCCTGGACCATGGCCTCGTCGACGAGAAGGCGCAGGCCCTCGGCAAATCCGGAAGAGCCCTCGGAGGTCAGCAGTTGCAAAACGGTGTTCAGAAGATCAGAATCAATGTGGTTGGTCATGTGTGTGTTTTTGTTGGATGTGTTTTGTCGCACCCCAACAGGAAACCACACTGGCCAGCTCCCGGCGAACTTCGCGCAAGCCCCATCCGGGGCCGACTGCGCTCGGCTCGCTACGCTCGCCTTCACTCCGTCGGCCCCGGAAAGGGCACTCAGATCGTGAAGAGCCCAATTACAGAAGAAACTTTACACCCCCGTTCCCATGCACGGATCGATCAGGTAAATCTCGTCCAGTGCGCGAATAATCAATCGATCCGACTCACTCTGCTCCATGGGTTTGTAATAAAAAACTGAACGCGTCA
>JBIJCR010000094.1:0-9404 GCA_044344595.1 Terrimicrobiaceae bacterium | reverse complement strand
CGACTTGGATAATCACAGACATCGCTTCCATGACGAAAACCCCGCCAACAATCACGAGCAGGAGTTCCTGCTTGCAGCAGATCGCAACGGCTCCCAGCATTCCTCCAATCGCCAAGGATCCGGTGTCGCCCATGAATACGCGTGCCGGATGGGCATTCCACCAGAGGAATCCCAAGCAAGCACCGAGCAGTGCGACGCAGAGGACGGCCAACTCCCCCGCATAGGGGACGAACGGAACCTGAAGGTAGGTCGCTGTTTTGATGTTGCCCGCCACATAGACTAGCACAGCATAAGTCGCCGCGACGGTTGCGGTACAACCGGTTGCAAGCCCGTCGAGTCCGTCGGTGAGGTTCACAGCATTGGATGTGCCCACGATGACGAGGAGATAGAAAATAAAAGTTAGAACCCCCATGCCGAGGAGGAGTGGCTCTTTAAGGAAAGGGATGAATAGCTGTTGTGCTGTGGCGGACAATTTGGGGTTTGTAAGGAAATACAAGGTGAAAATGCCAGCAAGGAGGCATTGAAGAACAAACTTGAGGCGGCTACTAATGCCGTCTGAGCTCTTTTTCGCAACCTTCAACCAGTCGTCGTAAAAACCGATGGCGCCAAGGAAAACCCCACTGAATAGTACTAGCCAAACAAAAGGGTTTTCGGGCTTTGCCCACAGGAGGGTTGAAATCACGATGGATCCGATCAACAGAACGCCACCCATGGTCGGAGTTCCTTTTTTCGATCCGTGGAGTTCGTGCAGTTTGTGCACTTCGGCTGCTGTGCGAATCGGTTGGCCGAACTTCAGCGATATGAGCTTTCGAATCACGTAATTTCCAAAAAGCACACTGATGAGAAATGCTGTGATGCCGGCGCAGATAGCTCGGAATGTGATGTAAGAAAAAACATTCAACACCTTGAGAAGATCATTGCTGATCCCTTGTTTCGCGGCCCAGTCACTTAGTTCGGATAGGTAGTAAAGCATCAGCTTTGGAGTTTTTGAAAAAGAGTTTCCATTCGTGCGGATCGGCTGCCTTTGACGAGGACGAGATCTCCGGGACGTGCGAGTTGGTCGATGATTCTCGCGGCGGCAGAGGTGTCTTCGACCTCGTGGATGCGACTGAATCCCAGTTCTCGTGCTATTGACGAGATGTGGCTGGCCTCCGGGCCAACGGTCACGAGAACATCTGCATACTTCACGGTGGCGCAGCCGACCCGTGAATAACCCTCGGCGGCATAGTCGCCGAGTTCCCCCATCTTACCAAGGACGGCAATGCGGCGTCCCATGCATGGAGTCAAGCGCATGGTGCTCAACGCGGCTTCCATGGAGTCAGGATTCGCATTATAAGTGTCATCAAGGAATGTGACTCCCCTATGCAAGCGTTTTTCCAAACGGCCTCCTGCAAGTTCCGTGCGTGCCAGGCCTTTGACAGCGGATTCCAGAGTGACGCCCAATTCCAGGCCTGCGGCAATGGCCATGAGGGCGTTCTGGACCATGTGCAATCCTTGGACAGGAATGGATGCCTGAACTGTTGTCGCCTTTTCCGGCGAGCGGAGAGTTACTTTGAATTCCGTTCCGGCCGCGTTGGGAACGATCTCTGTGGCTATGAGGCTACCGTCTTTCAGGCCGGTTCGGATAACCTTTGCGCGGCAGCGCGCGGCTATCGAATCGCTCTTATCGTCTTCCGCTGAGAGAATCACGCTTCCCTGAGGCGGTACCGCCTCTGCGAGCATGCCTTTTTCCAAGGCGATGGCGTCGCGGCTCTTCATGTATTCGATGTGCGCGGTGCCGATGTTGGTGATGATTGCGCAATCTGGCTTGGCCAATGCGGCGAGCGGGGCGATTTCACCCGGATGGTTCATGCCGATTTCCCAGACCGCTGCCTTGTCACTTGAGCTTGCTGCGAGGATGGAAAGGGGAACTCCAATATGATTATTTAGGTTCCCTTGGGTCTTAACCACTTTGAATTTGCTGCCCAGCACTGCGGCTGCGAATTCCTTGGTGCTTGTTTTGCCGCTGCTGCCGGTGATGCCAAGAACTTTGAGATCGAGTTTTGAGCGCCACGCAGCGGCAAGGTTTGTGAGGGCGTCCAGGCTATTTTCCGCTAGGAGAACGGGGACGGATCCCGTGATTTTTTGTGCCTCCTCGGGTGAGTCAAGAAGCACTGCGACAGCTCCCTTTTCGATCGCCTGTGAGGCGAAGAGGTTTCCATCAAAATTCTCTCCGCGCAGGGCGATGTATAGGTCCCCCGGACGTATCGTGCGCGTGTCTTTGCTGATGTTGGAAACGGTGACTCCGGGAGCATCCCGAAGGAGCTTCGCGCGGGACATGGATTCAATTTGGAGCAGAGGTGTTTTATCCATTTTACGATTCCGCTCCCTTCTTGTCGGTTATCGCCCTGTCCGCAACGGCGACATCATCGAAGGGGACTTTGGCCTCGGCAAATTCCTGGAACTTTTCGTGTCCCTTGCCTGCTATCAGAACAATCCCGCCAGGGCCTACGAGTTCAATGGCACGGCGGATTGCTGTTTCCCGCTCGGTGATTTTCTCATGGGCCCGGCCTCGCAGGCCGGCCTGCATGTCTTTGAGGATGTCTTCAGGATTCTCGCTGCGCGGGTTGTCTGATGTGATGATGATGTGTTCAGAGAGTTCAGCTGCGGCTGCAGCCATGAGCGGTCGTTTCGTGCGGTCGCGGTCTCCACCGCATCCGCATACGGTGATGATGTGGGAGGGATTCAACTCGCGTAAAGTGCGCAGGACGTTTCTGAGTCCATCGTCGGTGTGCGCGTAATCCACAAAAACCTGGAAGTTGCGCTTCGCTGGAACGCGTTCAAGGCGTCCAGGGACTTGTGGAGCGGCTGCGAGTGCTCTGATCGCGGCCCTCATCTCAACGCCGCATGTTACCGTGAGCGCGATCGCTGCGAGTGCGTTGTAAACATTGAACAAGCCGATGAGCGGCAACCTGACTAGATAGCTTTTGCCTCTGGCCTCCAAAGTGAATGTGGTTCCGTTCATTTCCTGGCGCACGGCAGAGGCTCTGAACTCTGCATGAACGCTGCGTCCAAAGGTGAGGATTTTAAGTCGTTTTGAAAATTGATCGACGAGTCTCTGACCGTATCGGTCATCGAGGTTCACAATCGCCCGGCCCTTCTTGTTTTTTTGTGATGACAGCGCCTCGAAAAGTGATGCTTTGGCTTCGAAGTAGGCATCCATCGAACCGTGATAGTCGAGGTGGTCCTGTGTCAGATTCGTGAAGGCCGCCGCATCGAATTCGATGCCTCTTACGCGGTTCTGAACGATTGCGTGGCTCGAAACCTCCATGGCCACGGCCCTGCCTCCCGTGTCCCGGATTTCGGAGAGAATTTTTTGGATGTCGATCGACTCCGGCGTCGTATGAGGTGCGGGAAGCTCTTCATCTGCGACGATGTATTTGATTGTTCCAATCAGGCCACAGCGTTGTGCGACATGCTCAAAAATGTGACGCACCAAGTAGGTTGTGGTTGTTTTACCATTGGTGCCTGTTACTGCCACGCACTTGAGGGCGCGGTCGGGGTGCTTAAAAAAAGCTGCACCTATATCGGCCATGGCTGCCCGCGCGTCTGGAACAACGACGACGGGGCAAGGGCTGTCAACAACTTCTTTTTCGGCGATCGCGGCAATAGCTCCTCTTTCTGCGGCTTGCTGGATGAATGCTGTGCCGTCCGAGTGTTTTCCCGGTAGTGCAAAGAAAAGCGAGCCCGCAACAGCTTGTCGGGAGTCAAAGCAAAGTGAGGAAATTTCATGGTTGGCCAAGCCAGGCGAGATTCCCGATAATTGTAGTAGACTTCTGAGATTCATCGGATCAGTTGCTGCGCTTCTCCGTCGTTGGTGTGCTGGCAATCGGGGCGGGTTGAAGAGGAATTGGCGGCATTGTCGGTGTGAGATCCATATATCGCGCTGCGCGCTCTGCGATACGTGAGAAAATCGGCGCTGCGACAAGACCGCCATAGTTTAGGTTCGATGCGATCTTCGCATCGTCTACCATGACCAATAGGACGAACTTCGGATCTTCGGCGGGCATGAATCCAACAAAGGAAACAACATACTTACCGGCAGCATAACCTCCATGGGGGCTGACTTTCTGCGCGGTTCCAGTTTTGCCTGCGACTTGGAAACCGTTGACTCTTGCAAAGGCAGCTGTGCCGCCGGGCTCAGTAACGCCAACAAGAGCTTCGGATACGAAGTGGGCTGTTTTTTTTGGAACCACATTGCGCATGATAGTTGGTTCCTTTTTCACGAGGATTTCGCCAGTTTCCTTTTCCACGGATTGGACGATTCGTGGAGCCATGAGCTGTCCACCATTTGCGATCACGGCCATGCCCATCGTGATTTGCAATGGAGTCACAGCAATCGAATGGCCCATGGGCATACGGGTAATGGTCAGTTTGTCCCATCGAGCTGGGGGGTGAACAAGTCCGGGGATTTCTCCCGGCAGTTCTACTCCGAGACGTTCTCCGAATCCAAAGCGGCGGACATACTCGTAGAATTTGTCTCCGCCCATCATGAGGGCCATTTTGGCGGAGCCTATGTTTGAGGATTTCACAAGAATCTCATGTACACCCATGTGTCCGTAGCCGTGGTGGTCTTTGAGAATGCGTCCTCCGTATGCGAAGCGTCCGTTTTCACAGAATATGGTTGTTTTTTCATCAACCTTGCCTTCATTAAGCGCGCCTGCAGCCACCACTATTTTAAATGTGGATCCGGGTTCGACCATGTCGATGATGGCCCGGTTTTTCATTTGATCCGGCTGTGCTTTGCCCGGTTCGTTCGGGTTGAAGCAGGGTCGGCACGCCATTGCGAGAATGGCACCGGTTTTGGGATCCACTAGGACGGCGTTGGCCGTCTCGGGCTTGAGGTCTTTGTAGGCAGCATCGAGTTCCTCTTCCACGATGGATTGGAGGCCCATGTCGATGGTGAGGCGGACATTGTTTCCATGCTCCGGTTCCTCCTCGATACCTCGGTAGAGAACGATTTCACGGCCGGTGCGGTCGCGTTCGATGAAGCGATAGCCATCCTTGCCTTCGAGTTGGCTGTTCATTGATAGTTCGATGCCCTGCACAGCCTTACCCTCATGGTTGAGGAATCCGAGCACATGGCCCAGAACCTCGCCATTCGGATAGATGCGCACGGCATCCTGTTCTGTAAAAATTCCCCGCAGTTTTTGTTTCTGCATTTCGTTCAAAAGTGCCAAGGCCGTTTCCTCGGGAACCTCGCGCTTAAGGACGATGTACTTTTTTCCTGTGGAGAACTTTTCGAGAACCTCCGTTTCATCGAGGCCCAGATAGGTTGCGACGAGTGCAGCAAGGGCCTCGGGTTTTTTAATACGCGAGGAGTCTGCGAACATGGTACGCACTGGCAGGTTTGTCACAAGGATCTCGCCATTGCGGTCGAGAATCATTCCCCGCTTGGCATGGATGACTTGGCGGGTGAGGTGTTTTTGGGCTGCAAGGCGTGAGTATTCCTCATGCTTTGCTACATGGAGATGAATCAGTCTGGCTGAAAAGACTGTAAAGATACTGGCGGCGATGCCACAGGCTATTCCTATGCGTGTGTTCGCCGTAAACTTCATTGCTGACCGAATTCGTTAAATGCTGTGCGTAGGGTCCCAACCTCGGTAGCTTGCACGGGAGGTGTGAGGCGCGCAATTTTGTCGCCTGTGATGTTCACCACGGCAATATAGCCGGATTTCACACGAGCTTGGAGCGCCGGGCGGGATGTAAGTTCGGTGACCTTGGCAAGCAAGACTTCGTTCTCGGCGCGAACCTGCTGGATTTTTCGCTCTGTATGTCGGATCTGCTCTCCGATGGCAAATTGCAGATTCTTGATGTAGACGAAACCAAGTCCCACAGCGAGCAGGATACCTACGATGGTCGAGACGCAGAGAATTTTTCCTATCTGTATGGGATTGGAATTTATGGGTGTCGTCAGTTCGGTGTTCATGGTTGGACTCCTATATTTTTTCGACAACACGCAGCTTGGCGCTGCGCGATCTTGGGTTTTGCTGCATTTCGCTCTCGCTCGGGGCGATCGGGTGGGGTGTAAGAAGTTTGAACAGGCGGTCAGGGTTCCGGCGTGGCTTTGGCCACTCAGGGCGGTCGATCCATTCGCGGCTTCGCTCACGGAAGAAAACCTTCACGATACGGTCTTCAAGCGAGTGGAAGGTGATCACTGCAAGACGAGACCCTGGCGCAAGACGTGCCGGCAAGGTGCTTAGGACATGGCGCAACGCATCAAGTTCATCATTAACGTGAATGCGCAGAGCCTGAAAAATTTTTGTCGCAGGGTGTTTCGCGCTGCGGCGTGGGGAAACGCTCTCTACAGCTTTAACGAGGTCGAATGTTGTCTTGAATGGGTTATTCGACCTAGATTCGACGATTTTAGCTGCGATACGTCGGGAATTTTGCTCCTCGCCGTATTGTTGAAAAATTCGATTAAGTTCCTCCGCTGAAAGCGTATTCAGAATATCTGCGGCCGATTTTGCCGCGCGGGGACTCATGCGCATGTCCAGCGGGCCATCGCGCATGAACGAAAATCCGCGATCTGCTTCATCAAGTTGATGTGATGAGACCCCAATGTCCAAAAGCGCACCGTTTAGAAGGCGCCGTTCTCCAATATGGTCCAGTGCTTTGCAGGCATCCCGGAAATTCGACTCCACAAAGCGTGCGCTCGATTCGAAAGTTTTGAGCCTCTCGCGGCATTCTGCAAGTGCTTGAGGGTCTTGGTCGAGGGCGATGACTTCAGCACCCGATTGCAGTAACAATGCAGAGTGGCCTCCGCCGCCTGCCGTTCCATCCAAAAACAACATTCCTGCTCCAGGTTGTAGATAGGCCATGACCTGTTTGGCCATCACCGGCACGTGGTAGGTGCTGCCAAGCATATCAGGCGCGGTTGACAAAATTCCCAAATAAATGTCGGAATCCAAGTCTCTCATACAAATGGGTGCGGGGCAATTTCATTGGGTATCCACATTCTTCATCTCGGGTTTGCTTTTTCCGAAAAGGGTCTCCGGGATTGATCTGCGGATTTTTAGCTTTGTTTCATCAAGTTTGGGTTGGTTTGAAATCGAAAAATTAGAGGCCAATATCAACGGCTACGCGTTTGTAGATTTCATCGTTCACCGCTGAGGCTGCAGCATGGCGGTCCTTCGCCCAAAGCTCGAAACGGCGTCCTGCGCCGATGAAGACAATCTCGCCAGATAGCCCTGCCAAGACGGCGTGTGAGTCGGGTATAAGTATGCGGCTTTGTTTGTCGGTGGCCACTTTATGTGCTGCGCTGAAAAACTGGCGGATTGCCTGGCGCTTTTCTTGTGCCGTTGCGCTAGAATTCTGAATACGTTGTTCAGTGGAGTGAAATTCCTCCTGAGGCATCACCATGAGGTATCCCTCCTGAGGGTGGGGGATTACGAAAAATTCTGCCCCCTCTCCTTTGACCCATGCCGATGGCACAGCCGCACGATTTTTGGCATCAATCGTACGCTCGTAAGTTCCCGAGTAAAACGGCTGTGCTGTAGGCTCTTGCGGCATTTATAGGTTTTGGGATTCTCTGACAAAGTTCTCCACTACTTTCCACAATTACCCATTTTCACCCACCAATGCAATAATTTTTTTCTATTTTTTTTGGCTCCTTTGCTTGTTTTCCCGATTGACCAATCTTGTAGGCGGGCGAAGTATGTCTCGTATGCAGGGGAGCCCGAGAGGGCTGAGAGTTCTGGTTCGCGAAATCGCGCCGGAAGACCCTTTGAACCTGAGACGGTTTACACCGGCGGAGGGAGCAGCAAGTCGCGAGTTTTTCGTTGTGCTTTGCCCCTTGGCTTGGGAACTGTTTCAGGGCTGTTGAAATCCAATAAACGAAAAACCACCGATCATGATTGCACCTGCCGAAGCCTTTGAACCCAGCAGCACCGACCCGCTTCCGAATTCCACCCGTGTCTATGTGGAAGGCGAAATTCACCCTCAAATCCGCGTGCCCATGCGTGAGATCTCGCTTTCCGATACCAAGCGTCTTGATGGTTCGCTGGAAAAAAATACTCCGGTTCGCGTCTACGATGCCTCCGGCTTTTGGGGGGATGAAAATTTCGATGGCGATGTAAAAAATGGTCTGCCTGCACTTCGATCTTCATGGATTCAAGACCGGAAGGATGTTGAGGAATATGAAGGTCGCGAAGTCAAGCCACAGGACAATGGATACCTTTCTCGCAATCACGCCGAGTATGCCAGCACAGCGGAGCGCAACCGCCTCTTGGAGTTTCCAGGCCTGCGCCGCAAGCCGCTGCGTGCCTCGGCAGGGCACCCGGTCACTCAACTCTGGTATGCGCGCCAGGGTATCATCACTCCCGAAATGGAATTCATTGCGATCCGCGAAAATATGGGCCGCGCGCAGATGTCGGATTTAGCGGATGATATCTTGCGCAATCGTCTGGACAAGCAGCACTCGGGCTCTGCTCAGCGCTTGGAGAGCGACTTTACGCCCTCCATTTTCAGCCGCTTTCCACAGCGCATTCCCGTTGAGATCACTCCGGAATTCGTGCGTGCTGAAGTCGCTGCAGGACGCGCCATCATTCCTTCAAACATCAACCATCCCGAGCTCGAGCCCATGATCATCGGGCGGAACTTTTTGGTGAAAATCAACGCGAACATCGGGAACAGCGCCGTCGCCTCGAGCATCGAAGAAGAGGTCGAAAAAATGCGCTGGTCCACGAAGTGGGGCGCCGATACAGTGATGGATCTCTCCACGGGAAAAAACATCCACGCTACGCGCGAATGGATCCTCCGGAATTCGCCCGTTCCGATTGGCACAGTCCCGATTTATCAGGCCTTGGAGAAGGTGGGTGGCAAGGCTGAAGACCTGACATGGGAGATATTCCGCGACACTTTGATCGAGCAGGCCGAGCAGGGTGTGGACTACTTCACGATTCACGCAGGCGTGCTTTTGCGCTTCGTGCCCCTCACCGCTTCGCGCATGACCGGCATTGTTTCCCGTGGTGGCAGCATCATGGCAAAATGGTGCCTGGCGCATCACAAGGAAAACTTCCTCTACACGCACTGGGACGATATCTGCGACATCATGGCTGCCTACGATGTCTCTTTCTCGATCGGCGATGGACTTCGCCCCGGCTCGATTGCCGATGCGAATGACAAGGCGCAATTCGGGGAGCTTCAGGTGCAGGGCGAGTTGACCCGTCGGGCATGGGATCGCGGCGTGCAGGTGATGAATGAAGGCCCGGGCCACGTGCCCATGCACCTCATCGAGGAGAACATGGCCAAGCAGCTTGAGTGGTGTGGAGAGGCTCCATTTTACACGCTCGGGCCATTAACCACCGACATCGCTCCCGGCTACGACCACATCACCAGCGGCATCGGAGCTGCTATGATCGGTT
>JBIJCR010000092.1:0-9531 GCA_044344595.1 Terrimicrobiaceae bacterium | reverse complement strand
CGAGAGTGCCGAGATCTCCCGCTGGGAGGATTTGCAAGGGTTGACGGCAACCGGAGCGATAAATGGCAGATGCCTTGTCGTAGAGTTGATCGAGTTCGTTATTCACTTTTGGATTCCACGATGCCTTGCTCCAGGAAACGCACGCGCTGGTCGACGCGGGGCAGGAGGATGGTGACGGTGAGTCCCCGGCCGGGCGAGCTTTCGAGAATGACCTCCCCGCCGTGGGCTCGGACGATGCGCCTGACGATTAAAAGGCCTAATCCATTGCCGCCAGATTTGGTTGTGAAATAGGGCTCGAAGATGCGGGTGATGTTTTCCGGCGAGATGCCGCCTCCGGAATCCATGAAGACGACCCGCACGTGCGTGGCATCGGCGGATGTTCTCACGCGCAGGATGCCGCCGGAATTCATCGCCTGAAACGAATTGCGGCAGATGTTGTAGAAAGCCTGCTTGATCTGATCGCGGTCGATCTGAAGCAGTGGCAACCCCTGCTCGAGCTGCTTCTCGACGAGCACGTCGCGGTCCTGGATTTCCACATGCAGAAAATCAAAGACCTCGTCGACGATACGGTTGATGTCCGCTGGTTGTGGATTGAGGCTCTGCGGGCGGATAGCCCGGAGAAACTGGGTGATGATGTTGTCTAGGCGCGAAACCTCGCTGCGGGCAACCAGAACCGACTCTTCCAGCTTGGAGCGGAGTTTTGGAGGCGCCTTTTCCAGGTTCCGCTGCATGAGCTGGAGGTGGATGTTCAGCGAGTTGAGGGGGTTCCCGATCTCATGGGCAACACCCGCCGCCAACATTGTGAGCGCGGAGAATTTCTCGAGCTCGATGGTCTCCTGCGTGTCGCGATGTGTCTGCGTGATGTCCCGCAGGATCACCGCGCGGCCGACCGCCTCGGGTTTATGTCCATCGGCCTCGTCGCTCAGCAGAGGCACAACGTAGAAATTTAAAAGGCGGTTGTCAGGATAAAACACCTCCAGGTCACGGCTGACGATTTCTGCTTTCGGCCCGCTGAGCGTCTCCCAGTCAATACCTCGCACGACCTCGGCCAGCGGCTTCCCAAGGCTGGCATCGGATTCAATGCCAAAAAAACCACATGCGGCGCGGTTGAGATAGAGAATACGTCCCTTGGGGTTTGTGACGATAACGCCTTCCAGAATGGCGTTGAAAATGGTTTCCAAAAAACCCTTCTCGCGGGCGATTTCGACGAGGTAATTCTGCACCTCGCCGGGTTGGACCAGCGGAAGGCGGTCGATGAGTTTGTCGAGAAATCCGCGTTTCATGAAGGTATCATGTTTTCCACTGAATTGCCTGTTCCTGCACGGCAAAACGCACAAAGCCGCGCCCTCCGGGGCGACCGTTCCCCGAAGCGCCCCATCCGCCAAATGGTAGAGTGGAGGGGGAAAATGTCGTGGGCAAGTTGTGATAGATGTTGCCGGACGAGAGACAGGAGCCGATCTGCGAAAACTGGGCTGCATCCGAGGTGAAGATGCTGGCCGTGAGGCCAAACTTCCAAGCTTCGTGGCGGCGGATCGCCTCGTCCACTTCGTCGAAAATCTCGACCACAAGAATAGGAGCAAATGTCTCCGCCTTCGCCAGCAGGGACTCGTCGAGGGCAAGCTGATCATGCGCCAGCACGACAGCGGGCAATACATAATACCCATGCATCTCAGGATTAATTTTTTCCAGAACGCCTCCAGGAACAATCCACTCCCCCACCCTTGCCGAGACGAGGCATTCGTATCGCTCATGCGCAGCGAAGCTAATCACCGGACCGAGGAGCGTGTTTTCCTTCATGGGATCGCCCGGTGTGTACCGGACGAGCGAAGTCGCGAGGCGCTTGAGGAAGGCATCCGCCGCCCTCCGATGAACAAGGACGCGTGAGGTGGCATTGCAGCGCTGACCGGCTGTAAGACACATGCCGTCGGCCACGGCCAAGGCGGCGAGATCCAGGTCCGCGTCGCCCAGGACAATGGCGGAATTTTTGCCACCGAGTTCGAGTGCGAGGGATTTCGAAGTGTCAGTAGCCAATGCACTGGCGAGTTCGCGCCCGACAGGCACGGAGCCGGTGAAGCAAACCGACCTCACCGCCTCATCCAGACAGAGTGCCCGGCCAGTCTCGCCCCACCCGGGCACCAGTTGAAAGACATCCGTCGGCAGCACAGCCTGCATAACCCGCGCATACTCTATGCCCACGTTGGCCGCCATCGGCGAGGGTTTGAAGAGAACTGTGTTGCCCGCCAGCAAATATGCGAGCGCCGCGCCATGGCCCAGATGCACAGGAAAATTAAAGGGCGCGATCACCGCCGCCGGACCACGAGGCCGCTGCCGGATGAGTGCGGGATTCGGACCATCCCCCACGACCATGTCGCGCAGATATTTCTCTCCGTCGGAAAAAGTGAGGTCGAACTTCGCCACGGCGGCCGCCATTTCTAGCCGGGACTCACGCAAGGGCTTTCCCGTCTCCCTCGAGATCAAGATCGCAATGGACTCTGTGGCGAGAGATAGCTTCTCGCGGCAACCAGCCAGAATTTCGCGGCGCTCATCCAACGAACGCGAGGCCCAGAGCGGAAATGCAGCGACCGATCGGGCCACGCATTCGGGCACGCTAGCACAGTTCACCTTAGGAAAAGAAAACGACAGATCGCCCGGGGAGAAATTCTGCCATGCTCGAGGTTCATTCTGCATGAGTTGAAAATGGCTCTGTCTCCATGAAACCTCAAGCAACGGATTTAAGCATGGAGAACACAGGGAACAGGGAGAAATTCAGTCCGGCTAAAAGTCTGCCCGCGTGTCCTCGGTGCTTAATTCCACAGGAATCGAGTTCAAAACATCCGAAGCAGAACTTTTCCAGAACGCTTCTCCTGAACGGCCTCCGCAATCGCCTCGAGTGCCTGATCGAGCTGGAAAACCTTGTGCACGGGCGTGTGAAGGACACCGGCAGCAAGATAGGCTGCCAGTTTTTCGTAAGTCGCTCTCACTTCGCTGCGGGACGAGGTATTCTTCCAGCGCCGCAGCCAAAAGCCATGGAGGGAGATATTTTTAAAAATCAAAAGGCCATTGGGAATTTTGAGAGGCTGGCGACTCATCGCGCCGTAGGTAACCAGCGGAGCCCCCGAGCAGAGGGCATTTGCCACATTGAGAGCGCTGGCTCCGCCGACCGCGTTGAGCCCGAGCTTCGGAAGCACACCGCTGCAGAGCGTGAGCGCTTCCGTTCTCAGGTCTGTATCCTCGGTAACCACGACATCCGCCCCCATGCCACGCAGCTCGCCAACCAACTCGGCCCGCCGAACGACATTGAGCGTGCGGAGCCCAAGCGCCTTGGCCAATTGAATGACCGAACGACCAACACCAGAGTTGGCGGCATTCTGCACAATCCAATCCCCCGGCTGGAGATTGGCAAAGTCGTGAATCATCCGCCAGGCCGTCGCAGGATTCACCCCAAGCATCGCCGCCTGCAAGGAATCAAGCCCCCCCGGCAAGGCTATAAGCGATTCGGCAGGCACCACCATTTGCTCGGCCCAAGTTCCGAAAGCCAGCGGCAGCACAGCCTGCCCGGCAACGAACCCACGAACCGAGGATCCAACCCGTTCTACCACTCCCACACCCTCATTTCCAATCGAGCAAGGAAGCATAGGCAACTCGCCATAACTGCCCTCGATCACATTCAAATCCGCCGGGTTGATAGGCGCGGCAAGCATTCGTAAAAGAACCTCATTGGCTCCTGGCTCAAAAGCGGGCGCATTTTCAATAGTCAATGCCGGCGGCTTGGATCCGAATGCAGAAAGACGGCAGGCTCGTCCTACCTGAGACTCTCGCCCATGATACTCTCCGCCCGATTTTGCAAAATTGATCCGCTTATCCATAGATCATGCTGCCACCGTATCTCCAGAATTCTAACCTTCAAACAATACTCGACTCTAATAATCCCATCGCAAACCGAGTCCAGACGCCTAAGATTTACCTGTGCATTCGATGAGTTACAGGTGTCGACTCCACCAGAGCGATCTTCCGGGCAATCCAGACATTCTTCTGTCGCGACACGGCGTGTGTATCTTTCTCCACGGCTGTTTTTGGCACCTGCACCAGATCTGCAAAGAATGCCGAACTTCCAAAACACGGGCTTCTTGGTGAAGAAAAAAATCGAGACTTGTCGATCCTGTCGACTACCTCAGCTGAGGCTCATTTCCTGCCAAGAAGCGGAACCCTGCTGATAACTTTTAAGGGTCTTGCCTAGTTTGAAAGTAAAAATTATGGATAAATTGTTAATCTTTATTGAAAAACAAACATTTCAGAGGTCAAATTCCGGAGGGTTTTGAAGTGTTTTTGCGAGGATATCCCTGCCACATCGACGGCCAATTTGAGTGCGATCAACCGCAATACCGTTCAACGGATTTTCACTCTGCTTCGTGATAAAATAGTTGATATGGCCATTGCAGAATCCAAGCCATTTGTCGGGGACATCGAAGTGGATGAAAGTTATTTCGGTCCCAGGCGAGTTCGTGGCAAACGCGAAAGAGGCGCGTCCGGTAAAATACCTGTTCTGGGCCTGAATAAACGACAAGGAAGGGTGTTTCTGAGTGTTGTCAAAAACTGTTCCAAGGCAGAGCTTATGCCAATTCTTCAAGGCCGAATAGTGGAAGGCAGCGATGTTTACACCGACAGCTGGAAGGCTTACGATGAATTGCTAACAAATGGCCATAAACACCACCGCGTTCACCACCATGAAAATGAATTCGCGAGAGGAAAAAATCATGTTAAGGCACCGAATCATTTTGGAGCTATCCGAAGTTTCGCATGGCAAAACTTCGCGGAGTCCGGAAGGAGAAATTCCTTATTCATCTCAAAGAATCGGAGTGGCGTTTCAATCATCGAATTGATACGATCCACTCAATATTGCTAACGCAAACTCGCCATTTCCCTATCTAAACTAGGCAAGACCCTAAACTATATACCAGTTTACTTTTGAACCGTCGCCGACATGAGCAGATTTAGTACTTGACGGATAACTGCGTTTGAGGTGGGGATTTGAGGCGAAGTGCCTTTCACACTAAGAATTCAGTTTCCCTACTTGTATCCCTTATTAATAAATCTCGCCACTGTGTTGGCGTTCTTTGCGTCCGCTCAGGCCGCTCCGCGTGCTATCATCGTCGTTGGCCTATCCGCCAGTGAAACCCAGGCCGCCCGGTTTACCACCACCGCCGCGACGTTGCGCGAGGGTTTCCTCGCCCGTGGTTTCACCGACGCCGACATCACCACGCTTGCCCCGGCACCCGCCGCCCCGCTGCGTCGCGAGGCCGTGCTCGCCGCCCTCGCCTCCGCCGCCGCTTCGTCCACTACCGATGAAACGTGGCTTGTCCTGCTCGGCACCGCCGCCCCCGGCCGTAACGGCACACCCGCCTTCCAGCTTTCCGGCCCCCGACTCTCCGCCGACGACTTTGCGAAAGCAGTCGCCGCGATCCCGGGTAGAAAATTCATCGTCATCGCCACGACCTCCAGTGGTGGGTTTCTCCCGCCTTTGCTCGCGTTGCCCGAGGTCGAGGCGACTTCCGCGACCGCCGATTCGGGCCAGATAAACGAGCCTCGTTACGGCGCGTTCTGGGCCGAGGCGCTCGTCGCGTTACCCCGCGCAAACTTCACAGAACTCGCCGCGACCGCCGCTGACCGCGTAGCAGCCTACTATGGCGAAAACTCCCTGGCCCAGGGGGAAACGGCCCGCCTTATCGACCGCGCCAGCGGGAAAATCATCGAAGCACCTTTCAAAACCGCGACATCCCTCCAGCGCACTCCTGTCTCCACTCCTGCCCCGCCCGCCAAGCCTGTCGATATTGCCAAGCTCTCGTTCCCGCGGACGTCCACCAACGACGAGATCGAGCGCCGCCCCGCCGATGCCGAATCCCTAGCCACGCTCGCCGAAGGCCGCGCTGCCGCGAAAGGCTCACTCCACGCTGCCATCATCCTCAACACCGAGAGCGAACTGCTGGTGGCCCGCGATTTTTCCACTCGGGAAACGTGGCGCAGTCGCGCCTACCTCCGCACTGGCGAAGCGCTGGATGAACTCGGCACGCTGGACCTCGCCCCCGACACGCCCTTCACTACAGCGTCTCTCGTCACCGCCCGCGTGATACGCCCCGATGGTGCCCAGCTTTTGCTCAATCCTTCCGCCCGTTCCGCCCGTCTTGCCGCCGAGACCGAGGCCCAGCGTGACCAAAAAACGCCCGACCCGGCCAAGCCCTTTATCGAACTGCCCGAGGTCACGGCGGATTGCATCGTCGAAACGGAAATCACCATCGAACGCCGCCCCGATGGCACACTGCCCGAGTTTTATCAGGAGTGGTCGTTTTTCACCAGCTACCCACAACAGAGCTTAAGCATTACGCTAACCATCCCGCGCGATTCGCGATGGCGCTCGTTTGCCCCGAATTTCCCCGCTGCATCCGTCGTCCCGGCCGCGCCGGTCGCCACCAGCACCGAAGCCGAGTCTGGTGCCGTCACGCAATCTTGGCTGCTCACCGATCTCGCCGCCAGTGAGCCTTTCCCGGGCGATCCGCCTGCCCGTAGTTTTACTCCGTGGCTGGGTGTGAGTTCGGTCGCCTCGTGGGATTCCTTTACCGCGTGGTATCGGCGCATAGCCACCGGCAGCGATACCGCTGGGGCCGGCGTCGCCGCCCTCGCGGCCGAAATCGCCGCCGCCCATCCCGACCGCGCCGGGCGTCTTCGTGCCGCCTACGAACGCGTCGCCGCGCTCCGCTATGTCGCCATCGAGTTGGGGGTCGGGGCCTTTCGCCCGCGCACGCCCGAGCAGGTTTGGAAGCAACACCACGGCGATTGCAAAGATAAGGCCAACCTCCTCATCGCTGTCCTCGCGCAGCTCGGCATACCGGCTGAGTTCGCACTGGTCAACCGTTTCGATACCACCTTCACCGACTTCCCGGGCTGGCAATTCAACCACGCCCTCGCCCGAGTCCCCGCCGCGCCCGCCGCCGGTCAAGCCACGGACCTCTGGCTCGATACCACGGATCGCCTCGTGCCTTTCGGTATCGTCGCACCCGGTAATTTCGGGCGGCAGGCACTGGTCTTTAACCGCGATTTTTCGTCTGCGGCCTTCCACGAAATCACCGCGGCCCAGGAGCCACCCGCCGTGTGGCGCGAACGCTTCACCCCCGATCCCGCACGCGGTGCATGGCGTATCGAGCTTTCAGCGTCCGGCTCGGCCGAGGTAACGCTTCGCGATCTCGTGCGCGAACTCGCTCCCGCAGCCCGCACCGAGCGGCTGCGCAACCTGCTCGCCCTCAGCGGCGCAAGCGTCACCGAAGTGAACTCGGGCGACCCCTACGATCTGGCGACGCCCTACACGATCGCCTTTAACGTCCTCTCATCCGCCGCTGCGCCGTCGCCGCGGCCCCTCATTCCCGGACTCGAAGCCCACCTCGCTCGCACGCCAACCAGCCACGCGCTGCAATGGGATGAGGGCCGTGATTGGCGCTACATTCGCACCGGCGCGGGGACCGACATCGACCAAGTGATTCCCGGAACCAGTCCCGTCGTTAAAAAATAGTTTTCTAACTTTTACCATGCCCACCGACCCGCACACACCACCTGCCAACGATGCCGCCGACGTCGCCGCCCTCCGCGAAGTCCCCACCCTCTACGCCCGCCTCCAAACCGAACTTGCCAAACGCATCGTCGGCCAAGAGAGCGTGCTCCGCGAGTTGTTCCTAGGCCTGCTCACCCAAGGGCACTGCCTGATGATCGGCGTACCCGGCCTCGCCAAAACCCTCATCGTCAAAACCCTCGCAGAGGCCATCGACCTCGATTTTCGCCGCATCCAGTTCACCCCTGACCTAATGCCGAGCGATGTCACCGGCTCCGAGATCATTGAGGAAAACGACCACGGTAAACGCGAGTTTCGCTTCATCCCAGGCCCGGTTTTCACCCAACTCCTCCTCGCGGACGAGATCAACCGCGCCCCGGCCAAGACCCAGTCTGCATTGCTCGAAGCCATGCAGGAGCGCCACGTTACGGTGGCGGGCCAGACACGGCCGCTTTCCGCGCCTTTCTTCGTCCTCGCGACACAAAATCCCATCGAGCAGGAAGGCACTTACCCGTTGCCCGAGGCGCAGCTGGATCGTTTTCTTTTCTGTCTGCACGTCGGCTATCCCAGCCCCGTCGACGAAGTGCGTATTCTGCAATCCACTACGGGCGGTCCGCAGCCTGCGTTGGAAAAGGTCTGCACCGCCTCCCAGCTCATCGAGCTGCAACGCGCCGTCCGCCGCGTCCACATCCCGGCCAGCGTGGCGGAATACATTGTGCGTATCGTTCAGGCCACCCGCCCCGATTCTGCGGTCGCGCCCGCGTCCGTCAGGCGCTGCGTGCAATGGGGTGCCGGCCCCCGCGCGTCGCAATCCCTTGCCCTCGCCGCCAAAGCCGCCGCCGCCCTCGCCGGTCGCCTCAATTCCGCCGCTGAGGATGTCGCCGCCGCCGCCGCCATCGTGCTGCGCCATCGCCTCATCCTCAACTACCGCGCCGAAGCCGAAGGGCTCACCGCCGATGCACTCGTTGCCGACGTGCTTAAGGCCTTGAAGGACTGATTTCATCAATGCGTATCTACCTCTTTTTTGGAACGTTTACCGATGCCCCTTCCGCCACCCCTTCCAGACGCGATCTCACCGCACTCTAACTTGATGCGTTGGCTCGGCTATAGGCCCCCGCCTTTGCGACCGTTGGATATGGGTGAGCTTGCGGCTCGTAGCTCGCTGCCGCTTCGTGCCCGCCGTCTCGCCGATGCCCTCGGGTCGGGCGGGCATCGTAGCCGCCGCAAGGGTGCGAGCATCGAGTTCGCCGACTACCGCGATTACCAGATGGGGGACGACCTGCGCCGCGTCGATTGGAGGCTCTTCGCTCGAACCGACCGCCTGCACATTCGCGAGACCCACGAGGAGACGCCGCTGCGCATTGTGCTTCTGCTCGATGTCTCGCCGTCGATGGCCTACGCCAGCCGCCCGGGTCTGCTTTCCAAACTCGACTACGCTCGCATGGTCCTCGGCGCGGTATCTTTGATCGCCCGCCGCCAGCGTGACGCCGTGGGCGTCGCGCTCCTCTCGGACGAGGTGGTTAAATGGCTTCCGCCCTCGTCCGCCCCGCTTCGCCGCCAAGCGGTGTGGAGCTTGCTCGACACCCCCGTGGCAGGCGCGGGCACGGCCTTGTCCGCCTCGCTCGACCAACTCCTTAACCTCGTGCCACGTCGTTGCCTCTTCGTGCTCGCAAGCGATTTTTACGAGGAGTCCACGCGCCTCGCTTCTGCGGTTCGACGCCTGCGCTACGAACGCCACGATCTGCTCGCACTGCACATCGCAGATCCCGCCGAGGTGGATTTCAACTTCCAGGATCCCTCGGTGTTTTTCGACATCGAAACAGGCGCACAACTCGCCCTCGACCCCTCAGCCGCCGCTCGCGAATACCGCGCGAAATTCAACGCCCACCGCACCGCCGTCCACGATGACCTCAAGGCCCACGGTTTCGATCACCTTT